>NZ_JBHWIJ010000146.1:4505-19743 GCF_042732255.1 Kitasatospora sp. NPDC059803
CACCCACCGCTTCGAGAGCGAGAGCGCGGCGGCAGATATTTTGAAGAAGGCCCCCCCCCCCCAGCCGTCGGGCGGCCCCCCGCCACGATGCTCAGACGGTGGCAGCCTGCGGGGTCTGTGCGGGCAGCTGGTCGGGGGCCGCTTCTACCTCGCGGGTGCGCAGGGCGAGGGGGATGCGGAGGGCGGCGATCCAGGTGAGGGTGGCGCCGAGCATGTGGAGGCCGACCATCAGCTCGGGGGCGTCGGTGAAGTACTGGATGAAGCCGAGGACGCCTTGGAGGAGCAGGACCGCCAGCAGTTCCTTGGTGCGGGCCTTCGCCGCCGGGGGGGCCTTGATGGCGGCGAAGACGAAGATCATCGCGATGGTCAGGCCGACCGACACGAACGCGAGGTCGGCGTGGAACTGGGCCAGCCTGTCGTAGTCGATCGGGATCCGGGGGACGATCTTGTTGTCCTTCGGCGTGCCCGGGTGGTGGCCGGCGCCGGTGACCAGGGTGCCGGCTGCGACCAGCAGGCCGATGACCAGGACCAGCACGTAGGAGAGCTGGTGGATGGGGCGGGCCACGCTGAGCTTCGGGGCTCCGTCGCCCTCCTTGGAGCGCTCCCACATCAGCAGGGCAACCCAGACCAGCGCCATCGCGGCGATCATGTGCAGTGCGACGGTGTAGGGGTTCAGGCCGGTCAGCACGGTGATGCCGCCGAGCACGGCGTTGCTCATCACCAGCCAGAACTGCGCCCAGCCGAGCTTGGTCATGCTGTGCCGCCAGGGGCGGTGGCAGCGGGCGGCCAGGATGGCCCAGCCGACGGCGGCGCTCAGTACGTAGGTGAGCATCCGGTTGGTGAACTCGACGACGCCGTGGAAGCCCATCTCGGCGGTCGGGGTCAGGCTGTCGGCGGTGCAGCGGGGCCACGTCGTACAGCCGAGGCCGGAGGCGGTGAGGCGGACGGCGCCGCCGGTGACGACGATCACCACGCTCATCACCAGCGCGGCGAACGCGGCGCGCCGGACCATCACGGCGGACGGCTGCCAGCGGTCGGCGAGCAGGGAGAAGGGATTAGGCACGGGGCCAATCGTAGGCGGCCTTACAGGGGATCTTGGGGCGGGGCGCGAGCGTGACCCGGGCGCGGGGGTTACCCGGGGTCGGGGGTTACCCGGGGTCGGGTGGGTACAAACCGGACTCTTCGGTCAAGGCGGTCATTGGTCTTGACCAATCACCTGTGAGGCCGAAAGAGTGCGGATTGGTCCATACCTTTTTTCGGACCTCTCCCACTCCTCCCGCACAAGCGGAGACCTGCACATGCGCATACCCACGTCCGCCGCCGCGCTCGCAGTCGGCGGCTCGCTCGCACTGGCCGGCCTGATCGCCCCCGCCGCCGCCCACGCCGCCGACCCCGGCCAGGAGTGCCGCAGCCTCGGGGTCGCCAACCTCTACGGCGAGTTCATCGAGGGCGACGACACCCACACCCCCGACGCCGAGGGCGCCGTCGCGGTGGGCGGCAACGCCGACTTCACCGGCGGCTTCTCGGTCGGCCAGGAGCTAACCCCCGCCGAGGTCGACGCCCTGCCCGGCAAGAACGCGCTGGTGGTCGCCGGCCGCATCACCGGCCACAACACCCAGGTGATGAAGGGCAACGGCGTCTACGGCTCCAAGGCCGACGGCGCCGTCGTCCAGGCCCACCAGGGCGCCATCGCCCAGGGCGCCTCCCCGATCGACTTCAAGGCCGAGTTCGCCAAGCTGCGCGCCGCCTCCACAGCGCTGGCCGCCGCGCCGCAGACCGCCGGTGCCACCGTCCAGGCCAAGGGCGCCGAGCTCACGTTCACCGGCGGCGACGCGAAGTACAACAGCTTCACCGTCGACGCCGCGAAGCTCCAGGGCGCCAAGGACGTCTTCCTTAAGGTGCCGGCCGGCTCGGTGACCGTCATCAACGTGACCGGCGGCTCGTACGACATGGCGGCCGCCGGGACCACCGGCTTCCACCTGTGGGACGAGGCCAAGGCGTCCTTCGTCCTGGACGACAAGCTGCAGAGCGCGGCCGGCGGGGCGATCCGCGCCAAGCTGCTGTGGAACTTCCCCACCGCGACCAAGGTGGTCAAGAGCAGCAAGGCCGCCTGGGCCGGCACCGTGCTGGCGCCCAACGCCGCCTTCGACCTCGGCAGCGGCGGCCCGGTCAACGGTTCGGTCATCGCAGCCTCGCTGACCGGCAAGGGCGGCGCGGAGACGCACCACTACCCGTTCGCCGGCTGCCTGCCCGGTGTCGTCGTCCCGACGCCGTCCACCACGCCCACCACGCCCACCGTGCCGCCGGTGGTGCCGAGCGGGACGCCGTCGGCCTCCACCACGCCCGGTACGCCCGGCACCTCGGCCACCCCCGGGACCTCGGCGAGCCCCTCGGCCACGCCCTCCGCCCCGGTGAGCGGCAAGCCGAGCGCGGGTGCCTCGGCCAGCCCGTCGGCCACCGCCTCGGCGGGTGTGCCGGCCGCCTCGGCCTCGGCCTCGGCGAGCCCGTCCGCCCAGGCGAACGCGGGCGGCAACCTCGCGCACACCGGCTCCGGGCCCGTCGTGCCGCTGGCGATCGGCGGCGCGGTGGTGCTCGCGGCCGGTGGCGCGATCGTGGTCGTCACCCGGCGTCGGGCGGCCAAGAAGGCCTGATGGTTTCGCCGGTCGACCGGTGCTGCGCCCTCGGTGATTGAACCTGATCACCGGGGGCGCACGTATTTCAGTCAGGTGACGAAGTTCATTCAAGTTTGCCGAATCCGCGTTCCGCGAGGTGGCAGCTGTGATGGGCTGGTCATACACATCAGACGACGGACCAACAGACGAAATTCGGTCGTACGGCGGGGTGTGGAGAGGTGCGGGAGTGCCGGTAGAGTCCCCCGGACAGTCGTAGCGGGCCACCGCGAAACCTTCAACACGCCTGCTGCGCAAGACCGTTCTGAGGGGAACAGCGTAAATGGCGCGACAGCAGCGGCACATGCGGATCGGCGCGGCGGCACTCGCCGGGACGGCGGCGGCCGGAATTCTCCTGCCTCTGGCGCTGGCAACCAACGCCTCGGCGCACGTGCCGAGTTGGTCGGTGACCTGCGACAAGATCGTGATCGATCTGATCAACTACAGCCCCAAGCCCGACGTGAAGAACACCGTCAGCCTCACCATCGACGGCGAGAAGGTCCTGGACGCCAAGGCCTTCCCCGCGGAGTTCCACGGCACCTTCCCGGTGAAGGACCACACAGCCCCCGTCAAGGCGAACCTCGTGGTGAACACGACGGAGACCCCCAACGAAAAGGGCTGGAACATCAACGAGACCAAGACGATCGAGCCGTGCCACACGCCGACTCCGACGCCGACTCCCACCCCCACGCCCACCAAGACCCCGACCCCGACACCCACCCCGACGCCGTCGCAGACCACGACTCCGACGCCGACTCCCACGCCGACGCCCACCAAGACCCCGACCCCGTCGGCCTCGCCCACCGCGAGCAAGACCGCGACCCCGACCCCGACTGTGACCCCGGTCCCGACGCCCACCACCAGTGGCCCGGCGCTCGCCCAGACCGGTAGCAACGACGCCACCCCGATGATCGCGGCGGCCGGCGGCGGCGTGCTGCTGGTCGGTGGCGCGCTCGTCCTGCTGGCCCGCAAGCGTCGCGGCAGCCAGAGCTGACGTTCCGTCGGTGACGTGAGACCGCCCCCCGGCCGAAGCGGCCGGGGGGCGGTTCCCGTGTGGGGCGGCCTCATGCACGGGGCGGTTCACGTGCGGGGCCGGGGGCTACTCCCAGCGGAAGAAGCGGGCCGCGGCGGCCAGCCCGAGGACGGCCCAGCCGGCCAGGATGCCGAGGTCGGACCAGGGCACCCCGGCGCCGTGCTGGAGGACCGACCGCAGGCCGTCCGAGAGCGCGGAGATCGGCAGCAGCTCCAGCACCGACTGCACGGCCGAGGGGAACTTGCTCAGCGGCACGATCACCCCGCCGGCCAGCAGCAGCAGGATGAACACCAGGTTGGCGGCGGCCAGTGTGGCCTCCGCCTTGAGCGTGCCGGCCATCAGCAGGCCGAGGCCGGAGAAGGCCGCGGTGCCGAGCACCAGCAGCGCGACGACCGTCAGCGGGTTGCCCTGCGGGGACCAGCCGAGCGCCAGTGCGATCACCGACAGCAGCGCGACCTGCAGCGCCTCGGTGACCAGCACGCAGCCGGTCTTGGCGGTCAGCAGTGCCCAGCGCGGGAGCGGGCTGGCGCCGAGCCGCTTCAGCACGCCGTAGCGGCGCTCGAAGCCGGTGGCGATGGCCTGCCCGGTGAAGGCGGTGGACATCACGGCCAGCGCGAGCAGGCCGGGGGCCAGGAAGTCGACCCGCTTGCCGGGGCCGTCCACCGCGACGATGTCCACGGCCGAGAACAGCACCAGCAGCACGGTCGGGATGACCACGGTGAGCAGCAGCTGCTCACCGTTGCGCAGCAGCATCCTGGTCTCGAAGGCGGTCTGGGCGAGCAGCATCCGGCCGACCGGGGCCGCGCCGGGCTTGGGGGAGTAGTCGGTGGTGGTACTCACGAGCGCAGGTCCCGTCCGGTCAGGTCGAGGAAGACGTCTTCGAGGCTGCGGCGCTGGACGGACAGCCGTTCGGGCAGGACTCCGGAGGCCGCGCACCAGCCGGTGACGGTGGCCACCAGCTGCGGGTCGACGGGCGCCTCGACGCGGTAGCTGCCGGGGGTGGTCTCGGTGGCGGCGGCGCCCTCGGGCAGTTCCTTCAGCAGCGGGCCGAGGTCGAGCCCGGGCGGGCCGTCGAAGCGCAGGGCGTTCTCGGCGCCGCCGCGGCACAGCTCCTCGGGGCTTCCGGTGGCGATCACCCGGCCGCGGTCGATGACGGCGACCTGGTCGGCGAGCTGTTCGGCCTCGTCCATGTGGTGGGTGGTGACGACCACGGTGACGCCGTCCCGGCGCAGGTCGCGGACCAGCTCCCAGGTGGCGCGCCGGGCCTGCGGGTCGAGGCCGGCGGTGGGCTCGTCCAGGAAGACCAGCTCGGGGCGGCCGACCACGGCCATGGCCAGGGCGAGCCGCTGCTGCTGGCCGCCGGACAGGCGCCGGTAGGCGGTGCGGCCGCAGGAGCCGAGGCCGAGCCGCTCGACCAGCGCGTCGACGTCCAGCGGGTGGGCGTGCAGCGCGGCGGTGTGGCGCAGCATCTCGACGGCGCGCGCGCCCGCGTACACGCCGCCCGATTGGAGCATGACGCCGATCCGGGGGCGCAGCGCGGCGTTCTGGGCGACCGGGTCGAGGCCGAGGACGCGGACGGTGCCGGCGTCGGGGCGGCGGTAGCCCTCGCAGGTCTCGATGGTGGTGGTCTTGCCGGCGCCGTTGGGGCCGAGGACGGCGGTGATCGCGCCGCGTGCGATGGTGAGGTCGAGGCCGTCCACCGCGGGCTTGTCGCCGTAGTGCTTGACCAGCCCGGCGATCTTCACCGCGGGTTCGGAGTGCATACCGGCGAGTGTAAGAGGCCCCGACGCCGGGCCCGGACGGCGCCCTCGATGATCGTTTTCGCAGGTCAGGTAAGGCTTACCTGCGTGACAGATGACACGAGTGAGGCCTGCATCACGGCTTGTCCTGTCGGAAGTAATTACGCAACACTGGTGTTGTGAAAAACATGCGCGAGCACGCCACGCCCCAGGAGGCCGAGTCGGCCCCCGGGTGCGACGTGCCCGTGACGGCGGCCGAGGTGCTGCTGGAGGGCCACCGCGCCACCCGGGACCGGGTCGCCCGGTCGATCCTCGACCACGGCCCCTCCTCCGCCGCCGACCTGGCGAGCCGGCTCGGCCTCACCGCCGCCGCCGTCCGCCGCCACCTGGACGGGCTGGCCGCCGCCGGCCTGGTCGAGTCCCGCGAGCAGCGGGTCTACGGCAGCCGTGGCCGGGGCCGCCCGGCCAAGGTCTTCGCCCTCACCGACGGCGGCCGAGACGCCTTCTACCAGGCGTACGACCAGCTCGCCGCCGACGCGCTGCGCTGGATCTCCGACTCGGTCGGCGGCGGCAAGGCGGGCGAGGAGGCGGTCGCCGCCTTCGCCCGGGCCCGGTTCGGCAAGCAGGGCGAGAAGTACCTGGAGCTCCTGCGGCTGGCCGAGGCGGGGGAGCGCACCGAGGCGCTCGCCCAGGCGCTGAGCGCGGACGGGTACGCTGCCACGGTGCGGCGGGTCCCGCCGGCCGTGGCGAAGGCCCCGGCGGGCGCCCAGCTCTGCCAGCACCACTGCCCGGTCGCGCACATCGCCGAGCAGTTCCCGCAGCTCTGCGAGGCGGAGACCGAGGTCTTCTCGCAGCTGCTGGGCACCCATGTGCAACGGCTGGCCACCATCGCCCACGGCGACGGGGTCTGCACCACCTATGTGCCGGCACCCGGTGCCGCATCGTCGCCTGCCCGGCGTTCCGCGGGCCGCGGCTCCGATGCAGTGCCGACTGCCGGTACGTCCACCGAAGATTCAGCGTCCGCGCGTTAGGAAGCTCGCATGACTGACACCGTTTCGCACCCCGAGCTCGAGGGCCTGGGCACCTACGAGTACGGCTGGGCCGACCCGGACACCGCCGGTGCCGCGGCCAAGCGCGGGCTCAGCGAGGAGGTCGTCCGCGACATCTCCGCGAAGAAGAACGAGTCCGAGTGGATGCTGAACCTGCGTCTCAAGGGCCTGAAGCTGTTCGGCAAGAAGCCCATGCCGACCTGGGGCTCCGACCTCTCCGGCATCGACTTCGACAACATCAAGTACTTCGTCCGCTCCACCGAGAAGCAGGCCGAGTCCTGGGAGGACCTGCCCGCGGACATCAAGGCCACCTACGACAGGCTGGGCATCCCGGAGGCCGAGAAGCAGCGCCTGGTCGCCGGTGTCGCCGCCCAGTACGAGTCCGAGGTCGTCTACCACCAGATCCGTGAGGACCTGGAGGAGCAGGGCGTCCTGTTCCTGGACACCGACACCGCGCTGCGCGAGCACCCGGAGGTCTTCAAGGAGTACTTCGGCACCGTCATCCCGGCCGGCGACAACAAGTTCGCCGCGCTGAACACGGCGGTGTGGTCCGGCGGCTCGTTCATCTACGTGCCCAAGGGCGTCCACGTCGACATCCCGCTCCAGGCCTACTTCCGGATCAACACCGAGAACATGGGCCAGTTCGAGCGGACGCTGATCATCGTCGACGAGGACGCGTACGTCCACTACGTCGAGGGCTGCACCGCGCCGATCTATTCCTCCGACTCGCTGCACTCCGCGGTCGTGGAGATCATCGTCAAGAAGGGCGGCCGCTGCCGCTACACGACCATCCAGAACTGGTCGAACAACGTCTACAACCTGGTCACCAAGCGCGCCGTGGCGTACGAGGGCGCGACCATGGAGTGGGTCGACGGCAACATCGGCTCCAAGGTCACCATGAAGTACCCGGCCGTCTACCTGATGGGCGAGCACGCCAAGGGCGAGACCCTGTCGATCGCCTTCGCGGGCGAGGGCCAGCACCAGGACGCCGGCGCCAAGATGGTGCACATGGCGCCGAACACCTCCTCCAACATCGTCTCCAAGTCGGTGGCGCGCGGCGGCGGCCGGACCTCCTACCGCGGTCTGATCGAGATCGGCGAGGGTTCCAAGGGCGCCAAGTCCAACGTGCTGTGCGACGCGCTGCTGGTGGACACCATCTCCCGCTCGGACACCTACCCGTACGTGGACGTCCGCGAGGACGACGTGTCCATGGGCCACGAGGCGACGGTCTCCAAGGTCAGCGAGGACCAGCTGTTCTACCTGATGAGCCGGGGCATGACCGAGTTCGAGGCGATGGCGATGATCGTCCGCGGCTTCGTCGAGCCGATCGCGCGCGAGCTGCCGATGGAGTACGCGCTGGAGCTCAACCGGCTGATCGAGCTGCAGATGGAGGGCGCGGTCGGCTGACGTCCAGCCGCTGACCGCCCACCGACTTTTCGAGCTTTTCGAGGAAGAGAGCACTACGACAGCCATGGCTGACGTCAACACCACCACCGGCTCCACCACCGCCGGGTCGATCGAGGTCGGCACCGCCGGCGCCGGCGCCCAGCTCGCCGGCCCCGGCACCGGCCGCGCCACCGTCCAGCAGCCGATCGACGCCCGGGTCGCCGTCAAGCCCTCGTTCGAGGTCGGCGACTTCCCGGTGCCCACCGGCCGCGAGGAGGACTGGCGGTTCACCCCGATGCACCGCCTGGGCGGCCTGCACGACGGCACCGCCGCCGAGGCGGCCAAGGGCGAGGACAAGGTCGAGCTGAGCCTGCCGGACGGCGTCACCGCCGAGACCGTCGGCCGCGACGACGCCCGCCTGGGCAAGGCCGGCAAGCCCGTCGACCGGGTCGCCGCGCAGGCGTTCAGCGCCTTCGAGCAGGCGCTCGTCGTCACCGTCCCCCAGGACGCGGTGCTCACCGAGCCGGTCAAGATCGACGTGCACGGCGAGGGCGGCACCCGCTTCGCCCACGTGGTGGTCGACGTCAAGCCGTTCGCCGAGGCCGTCGTGGTGATCAACCACACCGGTACCGGCACCCGGGCCGCCAACGTCGAACTGCTCGTCGGCGACGGCGCCAAGCTCACCTTCGTCTCCGTCCAGGACTGGGACCGCAACGCCGTCCACGTCGCCCAGCAGACCGCGCTGGTCGGCCGGGACGCCTCGCTGAAGTCCGTGGTCGTCACCTTCGGCGGCGACGTCGTCCGGATCCACCCGCGGGTCAACTACGCCGCGCCCGGCGGCGAGGCCGAGCTGTTCGGCCTCTACTTCGCCGACGCCGGCCAGCACCTGGAGCACCGTCTGGTCATCGACCACGACACCCCGCACTGCCGCTCCAACGTGGTCTACAAGGGCGCGCTGCAGGGCCAGGACGCCCACGCCGTCTGGGTCGGCGACGTGCTGATCCGCGCCGCCGCCGAGGGCACCGACACCTACGAGCTCAACCGCAACCTGGTGCTCACCGACGGCGCCCGGGTCGACTCGATCCCCAACCTGGAGATCGAGACCGGCGAGATCGTCGGCGCCGGCCACGCCTCCGCGACCGGCCGCTTCGACGACGAGCAGCTGTTCTACCTGCGGTCCCGCGGCATCCCGGCCGACGAGGCCCGCCGCCTGGTGGTCCGCGGCTTCTTCGCCGAACTCGTCCAGCAGATCGGCGTCGCCGAGATCCAGGACCAGCTGATGGAGAAGATCGAGGCCGAGCTGGAAGCGGCGGTCTGATCCAGATGACCTTCCTCCGTGCCTGCGCGCTGAGCGACCTCCAGGAGGACGTGCCCAAGCGCGTGGACCTCAACGGCGTGCCGGTCTCCGTCGTCCGCACCGACGAGGGGGTGTTCGCGATCAACGACACCTGCTCGCACGCGAACGTCTCGCTCTCCGAGGGCGAGGTCGAGGACTGCATGATCGAGTGCTGGCTGCACGGCTCCAGCTTCGACCTGCGCACCGGCAAGCCCTCCGGCCTGCCCGCCACCAAGCCGGTCGCTGTCTACCCCGTAAAGATCGAAGGGGACGATGTGCTCGTCTCCGTCAACCAGGAGTCCTGAGTACCCATGGCAACGCTTGAAATCCGCGACCTGCACGTCTCCGTCGAGGCCGAGAACGGCCCGCGCGAGATCCTCAAGGGCGTCGACCTGACCGTGAAGCAGGGCGAGACCCACGCGATCATGGGTCCGAACGGCTCCGGCAAGTCCACCCTGGCCTACTCGCTCGCCGGCCACCCCAAGTACACCGTCACCGGCGGCTCGGTGCTGCTGGACGGCGAGGACGTCCTGGAGATGTCCGTCGACGAGCGCGCCAAGGCCGGCGTCTTCCTGGCCATGCAGTACCCCGTCGAGGTCCCCGGCGTCTCGGTGAGCAACTTCCTGCGCACCGCCGCCACCGCCGTCCGCGGCGAGGCCCCCAAGCTGCGTCTGTGGGTGAAGGAGGTCAAGGAGGCGATGGCCGCCCTCCAGATGGACCCGGCCTTCGCCGAGCGCAACGTCAACGAGGGCTTCTCCGGCGGCGAGAAGAAGCGCCACGAGATCCTCCAGCTGGAGCTCCTCAAGCCGAAGATCGCGATCCTCGACGAGACCGACTCCGGCCTGGACGTCGACGCGCTGCGGATCGTCTCCGAGGGCATCAACCGGGTCCGCTCGACCGGCGAGGTCGGCACCCTGCTGGTGACCCACTACACCCGCATCCTGCGGTACATCAAGCCCGACTACGTCCACGTCTTCGCGGGCGGCCGCATCGTCGAGTCCGGCGGTGCCGAGCTGGCCGACAAGCTGGAGAACGAGGGCTACGAGGCGTATGTGAAGGGGGGCGCGTCCGCGTGACGCATCCGTTCACGGGTCTGCTCGACACCGACGCGATCCGCAAGGACTTCCCCATCCTGCAGCGCGTGCTGCACGAGGAGAAGCCGCTCGTCTACCTGGACAACGCGGCCACCTCGCAGAAGCCGCGCCAGGTGCTGGAAGCCCTGACCGCCTACTACGAGCGGCACAACGCCAACGTCCACCGCGGCGTGCACGTGCTCGCCGAAGAGGCCACGGCGCTCTACGAGGGCGCGCGGGACAAGGTCGCGGCCTTCGTCAACGCGCCCAGCCGCAACGAGGTGATCTTCACCAAGAACGCCTCCGAGTCGCTCAACCTCGTTGCCAACATGCTCGGTTGGGCCGACGAGCCGTACCGGGTGGACGCCGACTCCGAGATCGTCATCACGGAGATGGAGCACCACTCCAACATCGTTCCGTGGCAGCTGCTGTCGCAGCGCACCGGCGCGAAGCTGAAGTGGTTCGGGCTCACCGACGAGGGCCGGCTCGACCTCTCCAACATCGACGAGCTGATCACCGAGAAGACCAAGGTGGTCTCCTTCACCCTGGTCTCCAACCTGCTCGGCACCGTCAACCCGGTCGAGACGATCGTCCGCAAGGCCCAGTCGGTCGGCGCGCTGGTCGTCATCGACGCCTCGCAGGCCGCCCCGCACATGGTGCTGGACGTCCAGGCGCTGGAAGCCGACTTCGTCGCCTTCACCGGTCACAAGATGCTCGCCCCGACCGGCATCGGCGTGCTCTGGGGCCGCCAGGAGCTGCTGGAGGACCTCCCGCCGTTCCTCGGCGGCGGCGAGATGATCGAGACCGTCACCATGGGCTCGTCCACCTACGCCCCGGCGCCGCACAAGTTCGAGGCCGGCACCCCGCCGATCGCCCAGGCGGTCGGGCTCGGTGCGGCCATCGACTACCTGTCGGACATCGGCATGGAGAAGATCGCCGCGCACGAGCACGCGATCACCGCGTACGCGGTCGAGCGCCTGCTGGAGGTCCCGGACCTGCGGATCATCGGCCCGCGCACGGCCGTCGACCGCGGCGCCGCGATCTCCTTCACCCTCGGCGACATCCACCCGCACGACGTGGGCCAGGTGCTGGACGAGCAGGGCATCGCCGTGCGCGTCGGCCACCACTGCGCGCGGCCGGTCTGCCTGCGGTACGGAATTCCGGCGACCACGCGGGCGTCGTTCTACCTGTACTCGACGCCGGGCGAGGTCGACGCGCTGATCGACGGCCTGCACCACGTCCGGAACTTCTTCGGCTGACGGGACTGGGCAGGACATGAAGCTCGACTCGATGTACCAGGACATCATCCTGGACCACTACCGCAACCCCCACGGCAAGGGGCTGCGGGACGGCGACGCCGAGGTGCACCACGTCAACCCGACCTGCGGTGACGAGATCACCCTGCGGGTGCGGCTCGACGGCTCGACCGTCGCCGACGTCTCGTACGAGTCCCAGGGCTGCTCGATCAGCCAGGCCAGCGCCTCGGTGCTGAACGACCTGGTCGTGGGCAAGACCGTCGGCGAGGCGCAGACCGTCCAGGAGGCCTTCCTGGAGCTGATGCAGAGCAAGGGCCAGGGCGAGGGCGACGAGGAGGTGCTGGAGGACGCGGTCGCGTTCGCCGGCGTCTCCAAGTACCCCGCCCGGGTCAAGTGCGCCCTGCTCAGCTGGATGGCCTGGAAGGACGCCACCGCCCAGGCGCTCGCCCAGCACCCCGCCGTGAACGACTGACCCGCAGAGGAGGACAGAACAATGAGTGACGAAACCCCCTCCGCTGCGGAGGAGCAGCCGAACGGCGTCGTCATCGTCGGCACCACCGCCGGCACCGTGTCCGTGGAGGACCTGACCGAGGCCCTGATGGACGTCGTTGACCCCGAACTGGGCATCGACGTCGTCAACCTGGGCCTGATCTACGGCATCCACATCGACGAGTCCGACGTGGCCACCATCGACATGACGCTCACCTCGGCGGCCTGCCCGCTGACCGACGTCATCGAGGACCAGGCCAAGACCGCCACCGACGGCCTGGTCCAGGACCTGCGCATCAACTGGGTCTGGATGCCGCCGTGGGGCCCCGACAAGATCACCGACGACGGCCGCGACCAGCTCCGCGCCCTGGGCTTCAACGTCTGACGGCTCGCGCTTCTCGCTTGGGCCGGACTGCTCCGTTGTACTGGAAGCAGTCCGGCCTTGGTTGTTGGCCGGACTTTGTATGGTGGCCCGGTGGAGAACTGGCATTCACCCGGAGCCGCCCGGGCGAGCTTCGCGGCCCGGATCGACGCCGCAATTGTGCAGGCCGGCCGGCCGCCGTTGAAGACTATCGTCGCGACAAGTGCAACCATCCGTGGCGGTGTCGAGCTCAAGAGGTCGACCGTCAGCGCCTGGCGCAGAGGGAAAGGGTTGCCGGAGGGCCTGAACGCCCTTAGGACACTGCTTCTCGTGTTGGACAAGATAGCCGGGGTACGTGGTCGCTTCAGCGATGAGCGTGACTGGGAGCGGCTCTACCGCGCGGCCCAGGAAGAGCCTCCGCAAGCGCCCCGAGGTGAAACCGTAACGGTTCGGGACTTCGAACTGTGGGAGCTCGGTGTACACCGGGCCCGCGCTGGAGATCTCGGATCGGACTTCCCTGCCTACATCGGACGGGACATCGATGTTCGGGTCCGTGCGGCACTTGGGGAGGCGGCGGCCACCGGAGGGATGATCCTTCTCAGCGGGGACTCGACGACCGGCAAGACGCGCATGGGGTACGAAGCCCTTCTAGCGGTACTCCCCGACGCTCAGTTGCTCGTACCGAGCGGCTCCCTGGAACTCGCTGACCTGATCCGTAGCTTGCCCCGTACTCGGCTGGGTCCCACTGGGACTCCACGAGTTCTCTGGCTCGACAACCTTGAGAAGTACCTTCCACCGCCCGGCCTCGACATGAACGGCCTCCGGGCGCTGCGTCGGGCTGGATTGGTTGTTTTCGCCACCATGAGGTTGGCATTCCGCCAACAGCATGTGGAGAGTGGTACTGGTCTGGACATTCTGAGGTCCTGCGTGGAGTTCAGTGTCGAACGGCTGTGGTCCGAGGCCGAGCTTGCGCGGGTGCGCGAGCAACTGGTGATCGTCCCCGACAGTCGGCTGGAGGATGCTCTTGGACATGTGGCTGACCATGGAATTGCGGAGTACCTCGCCGCAGGCCCGGAAATCTGGCGTGAATTGGCCCAGGCATCTCGGGTGAGCGGCAATCCACGGGGAGCCGCTCTGGTGCAGAGCGCTATTGGTCTCGCCCTTGCGGGTGCGCCCATGCCGCTGCGACTGGACGTCCTGGAGCAAGTCCATGAGATCTACCTTCCCGGGAGCAACAAGGCGCTTCTGGCTCCGGAGAGCTCTGAAGCCGCTGTTCGGTGGGCAACGGAGGTGCGGTACGGCGTGACGGCACCGCTCCTGCCCGACGGACCAGGGGTCCGTCCGTTCGACTATCTGGTCGATGCGACGCTGCGCGAGCGCGGTGTTGGGCCGTCCTTGGTGCCGGATCCGATCTGGCGAACCGCCCTCGGCCTTGCCGTGAACGCCGGAGACCGGTTCAACATCGCGCTGGCCGCCTACATGAACGACTTGCCGTCCGTTTCAGAGGACGCGCTGCTTCCGCTGGTCGACGCAGGTGATCTCGGTGCCATGCGCGGGCTGGCAGAGATCCTCCGCCCGAGCGATCCCGAGGCTGCGCGAGGGGTGCTGCAGCGGGCAGTTGATCTGGGGGACGAGGTCGCCATGAGGCTCATGGGCAATCACTTCGTCTTCCAGTACAAGTATGACGAAGCTGACGAGTGGTTCCGACTCGCGGCCGAGGCCGGAGACGAAGAGGCACACGCGTACTTCCACAAGCCAGGTGTCTATGACCAGCCGGAAAAAGGGCGGAGCTGGTATGACAGGGAGTGGGACGAGGAGGATGACACTCCTTGGAGTCCCACTCGGCGCACCTTGGCAGTACTTCTCGCCCAGCTCGAGATCCTCGGTGACATGGTTAACGAGAGTGTGCGGGAAGCGGGTGACTGTCCGGTCGAGATCGACGGTGAGTGGTACTTCGTCCTGGACGAGTTGCCGTCCCAGACGTGGCGGATGGACGGGGCGTGGCGGCGGCAATTCGTGCGCTGTTTCGATGATCTCGCCGACGACATCCGGGGCGGTCGGCTGCCGTCGCCACGCTGTACCGGTGAGGAGATGGCACTGCACCTCTGTCTCCAGTACGCATCATCGATGACCCTGGACGAGCCGGACTTCGTTGCCGAGATCACGGCGGGAATCCCGGCTGACGAAGAAGACTACGACTGGCGGACCTGCTCCGACCTTCTTTTCGAGGATCACGACGTCCTCTTCCTCTACGATCCCTGGCTCAGCTCAGTGGCGGACCCTCGCAGTTCGCTGCATCACCAGATGGGCATTGCCTATCTGCAGCCGGAAGAATGGTTCAAGCCGTTCCGATCCGAGAACGCCCGCGATCCTGAGCGCGGTCACCGGCGCTGAGGTCCGCAGCGTCCAGCCTGGAATTCCAGGCAACGGCCTCTGACCTCGCTCGATGCATCATGCCGCGGGTGAGGGATCGCCTCTGCACTGCGAGGCCTGGTGTGCTTCCGATCGGTCGGAGGCACACCAGGTCCTTTGACGGAGTGCTAGGAGAGCACTAAATGAATCTGACACCGCTGGCTCTGGTCGCCTTGGCGGCCCCGGTGCTCATCGCCGTGGTCCTCTGTTTTGGCCTGCTTGCGGCGCTGCGAGGCACCAGCGCTGCGCACCGGGTACAGCTGTTCACAGCCTTCTGTGAGGCTGTTGGTCGGGTCTCGATCGGCCGTCGTGCTCGAGTACTCGTTGGGGCGAGGCCTACCGAAGGTGGAGGACTTCCGCGGCGAGGGTGAGGACCGTTCGCGGTGACGGCGCGCGCCCCGCGGAGAAATGGGTTTTAAGGGGCGCGCGCGGGGT
>NZ_JBHWIJ010000147.1:0-12517 GCF_042732255.1 Kitasatospora sp. NPDC059803
CGTCGTGTTCCGGCCGCCTCCCGCAGGTGACCTTCGGAGCATGCGCGAGGCGACGATCGGCGCCCTGAGCGGCGCCGTTCGGGGCTACCGGGGCGCCTGGCCAGCTCCGTAGCGTGGCGGGAAACGACCACCACACGACGGTCCGAAGGATCGTCCAGCCGAAGGGAGATGGCCCGATGGGGGGTGTGTCCGACAGGACCGGCGGTCCGACCGGTTCCACCGGTGCGGCGGGTGCCGACGCCGGCCCGCGCACGGCGGTGCTGGCCGCCGCGAGCCACCGGAGCCCCGGCGCGGAGCAGCCGAGGTCCCCGTACCGCGCGATGTCGGACGCCGAGCGGTCGGCGCTCTGGCGCCAGCGGCTGCACGAGGCCGAGGCGGGCCTGACGCGGTACCTGGTGTCGCGCGGGAACGGGCTGCACCTGACCGACTGGTTCGTGCTGCAGTCCGAGCTCTTCGCCGACCTCCCCGCGCCGGACGCCCCGGCCCCGGAGTGGCAGCGGGTGTTCTTCCGCGACCAGGCGCTGATGGAACGTTTCCTCGTGCGCCGCTACGGCGAGGAGGGGCTGGGCGACTGGGCCCGGTCCAATGCCGAGGTGCACCGCGAGGTCGAACCCGACCACGGCCGGGGCGCCGCCGACCCGATCCACCGGATCGCCCGGCAGGCCGAACTGTACGGCTCGGAGTACGAGTTCGACGACGAGGAGCCGCCCGGCGCCGAGCACGCGGCGCTCACCATCACGCACTGTGCGATCTGGGACTACCGGGAGAAGGCCCGCCGCTCGGGCGTCCAGCTGACCCTCGCCTCGCCCTGCACCTACTGCACCGAGGCGCTGTCCGCCAACATCCGCGCCAAGGGCTACCGGCCCGCGCACCGCCTGACCAACGGCCCGACCGGCCACGGCTGCCGCTGGGAGTCGAGCGCCGCAGCCGGGCCCGCCGCCAACGACGAACCGGGGGAGTCCTGAGATGTGCGGTGTCACCGGCTGGATCGACTGGGACACCGACCTGCGCCACCAGGCGCGGACGGTCCGGGAGATGACCGCCACCCTGGCCTGCCGCGGCCCGGACGCGGACGGCGTCTGGCTCTCCCGGCACGCCGCGTTCGGCCACCGCCGGCTGTCCGTGATCGACCTGGACGGCGGGGCCCAGCCGCTCGCCGACCGCCCGGGGCCCGACGCCGGCGCCGTCCTCTGCTACAACGGGGAGCTCTACAACCACCGCGAGCTGCGCGCGCAGCTGGAGGCCCTCGGGCACGTCTTCCGGACCCGCTCCGACACCGAGGTGGTCCTGCGGGCCCACCTCCAGTGGGGCAAGGACGCGCCGACCAGGTTCAACGGCATCTTCGCCTACGCCCTGTGGGACGCCGCGCGCGAGGAACTGCTGCTGGTCCGCGACCACCTCGGCATCAAGCCGCTGTACTGGCACGCCCACGCCACCGGGGTGCTGTTCGGCTCCGAGCCCAAGGCGGTGCTCGCGAACCCGCTGTTCCGCGCCGAACTGGACACCGAGGGCATCGCCGAACTGTTCGCGCTGCCCGCCGCGCCGAGCGCCGGCCACGGCCTGTTCCGCGGGCTGCACGAAGTCCGGCCCGGCCACCTGGTGGTCGTCGGCCGCGGCGCCACCCGCGAACTCCGCTACTGGCGGCTGGAGTCGGCCGAGCACCGGGACGACGCCGCGACCACCCGCGGCACCGTCCGGGACCTGCTCGCCGACGCCGTCGAGCGGCAGCTGATCAGCGACGTGCCGCTGTGCACCCTGCTCTCCGGCGGCGTCGACTCCAGCGCCGTCACCGCGCTGGCCGCGGCCGCCCGCGCGCGGGCCGGCCACGGGAAGATCGCCAGCTTCTCGGTCGACTTCCCCGGCAGCACCGACCGCACCCCGGACGCCTGGCGGACCACCCTCGACGCCCCGTACGTGCAGGCCGCCGCCGAGCACATCGGCACCCTGCACACCACCGTCCTGGTGCCCGACGACGACCTGCTGGACGCCCGCGACGCCGTCCTGCGCGCCCGGGACCGGCCCGGCTGGGGCGAGATGGACGCCTCGCTGCACCTGCTCTTCCGCGAGGTGCGGCGGCGCTCCACGGTCGCACTCTCCGGCGAGGCCGCGGACGAGATCTTCGGCGGCTACCCGTACTTCCACGACGCGCAGGCCGTCGCCGCGCCGACCTTCCCGTGGCTGCACGGCAAGGCCACGCCCGCGGACCTGCTGCGCCCGGACGTCCGGGCCGAGGTGCGCCCCGAGGAGTACACCGCCGCGGCCTACCACCGCTCGCTCGGCGAGGTGTCGCGCCTGCCCGGCGAGTCGGCCGCCGACGCGCGGATCCGCGAGGTCTTCCACCTCGCGCTCACCCGCTGGCTCCCCCCGCTGCTGGACCGGGTGGACCGGGTGTCGATGTCGGTCGGCCTGGAGGTGCGGGTGCCGTTCTGCGACCACCGCCTGGTGGAGTACCTCTGGAACGTCCCGTGGGCGCTCAAGGCGCCGGACGGGCGGGCCAAGGGCCTGTTCCGCGACGCCGTCCGGGACCTCCTCCCGCCGCAGGTCGCCGACCGGCCCAAGAGCGGCTACCCGTCCACCCCGGCCGTCCGCTACACCGAGGTGCTGACCGCCCGGGCGCACGAGCTGCTGGCCGACCCGAACGCGCCGGTCTTCGAGCTGGTGGACCGCGAGCTGGTCCGCCGGCTGCTCGCCGAGGGCCGCCCGCTGCCCAGCCCGCGCACCGCGCCTAACCCGGTCGGCGGCCTCGACCACCTGGTCCAGGTCGACGAGTGGCTGCGCGCCTACCGGGTGGGGCTGCGATGAGCGGCCCCGCGGCGGCCGTGACCACGGCGAAGGCCACCGAGGAGGCCTTCCGGGCCGCCTCCCGCGGCTGGACCACCGGGGTTGCGGTGGTCACCACCCGCGCGGACGAGGAGGTCTTCGCCAAGACGGTCTCCTCCTTCAGCACCCTCTCCCTCGACCCGCTGCTGGTCACCGTCGCGGTCAGCCGCCACAGCCCGCTCGTGGCCGCGGCCCGCGCCGCCGGACGGTTCGGCCTCTCGGTCCTGACGGACGGCCAGTCGGCGGTGGCCCGGCGCTTCGCCACCCCCGGGGCCGGGCGTGCGCTCGGCGGCTTCACCGCGGTGCCGATGCGGACGGCGGTCACCGGTGCCCCGCTCGTCGACGACGCCCTGGCCTGGTTCGACTGCCGGCTGCACGGCACCCTGCCCGGCGGCGACCACACCATCCTGGTCGGCCGGGGCGCGCGCCGGGCGCCGCCGCCCCGCGCCGGGGACCGGGCGCAGCCCGGCGTCCAGCGCGTACACCCGGGTGTTGGGCAGCGGCCGCCCGATCGGGACGGCGGCCGGGACCTCGGCGGCGGTGGCCATCGGGTGGCGGGTCGCGAAGGTCGTGGTCTCCGTCGGTCCGTAGCCGTTCACCACCCGCAGGCCGGGGCAGTGCTCCAGCACCCGCCGGATGGCGGCCGGCGAGACGATGTCCCCGCCCGTCCACACCTCGCGCAGCCCGGCGAAGGTCTCCGGGGCCTCGGCGGCCAGCACGTTGAAGAGCCCGACCGTCATCCAGGCGGCGCCGACCCGCCCCTGGCCGATCGCGGTCGCCAGCTCGGCGACGCCGAGCCGCCCGGCGGGGGCGACCACCACGCGGCCGCCCGAGAGCAGCGGCACCCAGAGCTCGTAGGTGGAGGCGTCGAAGGCGACGGGGGAGTGCAGCAGGACGCGCTCGTGGCCGCCGCCCGCGAACGCCCCGCCGAGCGCGAGGTCGACCACGGACCGGTGGGTGACGCCGATGCCCTTGGGCACGCCGGTCGAGCCGGAGGTGTGCATCACGTACGCCAACTGGTCGGCGCTCAAGGGGAGTCCGAGGTTCCCGGCGGTGTCGTCGCCCTCGGGGTCTCGTGCGCCCTCGGGGTCGAGCACGTCCAGTCCGGTCAGCGCGGGGTGTGCCCGGTGGGCGGTGTCGGCCAGCACCAGCCGGGCCCCGGAGTCCGCGAGGACGGCCCGCAGGCGCTCGGCCGGCTGCGCGCCGTCCAGCGGCACGAAGGCGCCGCCGGCCTTGAGCACGGCCAGGATCGCCACCACCA
Source organism: Kitasatospora sp. NPDC059803 (assembly GCF_042732255.1). NCBI lineage: Bacteria > Bacillati > Actinomycetota > Actinomycetes > Kitasatosporales > Streptomycetaceae > Kitasatospora > Kitasatospora sp. NPDC059803. The sequence goes on from NZ_JBHWIJ010000147.1 coordinate 4,082, forward strand.
GGGCGGCCGAGCGCTCCATCAGCAGCGCGACGGGGGTCTCGGCGCGGACCCCGGCCTCGACCAGTCGCACCGCCAACCCGTTGGCCCGCGCGTTGAGTTCGGCGTAGGTCAGCTCGACGTCGTCGGCGGTGAGCGCGACCGCGTCGGGCGTCTCGGCGGCCCGCGCCTCGAACAGCTCGGGCAGTGCGGCCTCCGGCAGCGGCGCGGTGGCGCCGGTCCCGCCGGTCAGCAGCCGCTCGCGCTCCTCCTCGGTCAACACCTGGACGGCACCGACGAGTTCGGCCGGGTCGGCGACGATCCGGTCGAGCAGGGCGAGGAAGCGGTCCAGCAGGGTGCGTGCCTCGGCGGGGGTGAAGGCGTCGGGCCGGTGGTCCAGGCGCAGTTGGAGGCCGTCGCCCGGGGTGAGGGCCAGCAGCAGCGGGTAGTGCGCGCTGTCGACGTCCTCGACCAGGGTGACGTGGGTGGCGCCGCTCGGGTCGGCCTCGCCCAGGGCGGACGGGTCCGGGTAGTTGCCGTACACCGTGACGGTGTCGAACAGGCTGCCCACTCCGGCGAGTTGCTGGATCTCGGTGAGGCTGAGGTGCTGGTGGTCCAGCAGCGCGGACTGCTCGTGCTGGAGGCGCAGCAGCAGCTGCCCCCAGCTCTCGGCCGGGTCGAGGGTGACGCGCACCGGCACGGTGTTGATGAGCAGGCCCACCATCCGCTCCACGCCCGGCAGGTCGTGCGGCCGGCCGGAGACGGTGGTGCCGAAGAGCACGTCCTCGCGCCCGGTGAGCCGGGCCAGCAGCACGCCCCAGGCGGCCTGGACGAGGGTGTTGAGGGTGACGCCGTAGCGGCGGGCGGTGCGGGCCAGCGCCTCGGTGTCCGCCGGGGTGAGGCCGGTGTGCAGGCGCAGCGGCAGCTGCGGGGCGGCTGCGGAGCGGCCGGGGGCCAGCAGGGTGGGCTCGTCGGCGCCCGCCAGGGCCCGGGCCCAGGCGGCGCGGGCGGCGGCGCCGTCGCGCCGGGTGAGCCAGCGCAGGTACTCGCGGTAGGGGGCGGCCGGGGGCATCGGCTGCTGGAAGTACAGGCCCCACAGCTCCTCGGCGAACAGCGGGGTGGACCAGCCGTCCAGCAGGATGTGGTGCGCGGCGGCGATCAGCTGGTGGCGCCCGGGGGCGAGGGTGAGCAGGGTGTAGCGCAGCAGCGGCGGCCGGGCGAGGTCGAAGCGGCGGCCGTACTCGGCGGCGGCGATCCGCGCGGCCTCGGCCTGCGGGTCGGCGTGCGCCGTCAGGTCGAGGACGGTGAAGGGCAGTTCGACGCCGTCCGGTACGGCCTGCACGGGCGGGCCGTCGGGGCGCTGGTGGAAGCCGGCCTTGAGGTTGGGGTGGCGCAGCAGCAGCGCCTCGGCGGCGGCGCGCAGCCGGTCGGCGTCCACCGGGCCGGTGAGGTCGAAGGTGCAGACGGAGGTGTAGACGTCGGCGCCGTCGGTGTCGTACGCCGCGTGGAAGGCCATGCCCTGCTGGAGCGGCGAGGTGGGCCAGACGTCCACCAGGCGGGCGGGGGCGTGGTGTTCGGCGAGCTGGTCCAGTTCGGACTGGCCGAGGGTGACGAGCGGGAAGTCGGAGGGGGTGTGTCCGCCCGCGTCCGGCTGGTCGGCGTGCTCGGCGAGCGCGCGCAGCGCGGTGAACCACGCCTCGGCGAGCGCGGCCACGCGCTCCTCGGCGAGCAGCCCGGTGGCGTAGGACCACTGGGCGACCAGCAGCGGGCCCTGCGGGGTGTCGACGGTGGTGGCGTCCAGGCCGAGCACCCGGCCGAGCGCGAGGCCGGTCGCGGCGCCCTCGCTCATCGCCTCGGTGCCGGCGAGCACGTCCTCGGCGGTGACGCCCTCCGGCGCGAAGCGGCCCAGGTAGTTGAACTCGACCTGCGGATCGGCGTACCCCTCCAACACGGCGGCGGTGGCCGGGTTGAGGTGGCGCAGCAGGCCGTAGCCGATGCCGTTGTCCGGGACGGCGCGCAGCTGCTCCTTGACCCGGCCGAGGGCCCGGCCGAGCCCGGGGCCGGCCGCGGTGACCTCGGACCAGGGCAGCGCCCCGGGGGCGAGCCGGACGGGGTAGAGGGAGGTGAACCAGCCGGCGGTGCGGTGCAGGTCGACGCCGTCGACGACCTCCTCGCGGCCGTGGCCCTCCGCGGTCACCAGCACGGCGCCGTCCGGACCGGTGGTCGCCGCGCCGCGCCAGTGGCCGAGGGCGAGCGCCAGCGCGGTCAGCAGCACGTCGTTGACCTGCGCGTGGTAGGCGGCCGTGACCCGGGTCAGCAGCGCCTGGGTGGTCTCGGCGGGCAGCACGAGCCGCAGGACGCCCTCGGTGGCGTAGGTGTCCCGGGCCGGGTCGAGCGGGCGTGTGCCGAGCAGCGGGTCCGGGGTGGCCAGGGCGGCCTCCCAGAGCGGGAGTTCGGCGGCCCGGCGGTCGGTCCCGGCCTCGGCGGTGAGCCGCTGGGCCCCGCGGCGGAAGGAGGTGGGCACCGGCGCCAGCGCCACGGCCCGGCCCTCGCGGACGGCGGCGAGCGCGGCGAGCAGGTCCTCCTCGACGATGCGCCAGGTGACGCCGTCCACCGCCAGGTGGTGGATCACGAGCAGGAGCTGCGAGGGCAGGCCCGGCCCGGCGTCGAACCGGACGGCCTGGAGCATCCGGCCGTCCTCGGGCGAGAGGCGCTCGCGGGCGGCCTCGGTCTCGGCGCGCAGTGCCTCCTGGGTGGCCGGGCCCGCGACGTGCCGCAGCGCGGCCCCGGCGGGGACGGCGCCGGGGGCGGGGACGTGCAGCGTCCAGGGGCGCTCGGCGAGCGGGGAGGTGCGGGCGCGGAAGACGTCGTGGTGGTCGAGCAGCGCCTGGAGGGCCGTGGCCACGTGCTCGGGCCCGCTCCCGGCGGGGAGGGTGAGCAGGGTGGACTGGTAGAAGCTCTCGACGGCGCCGTGCTGCGCGGCCAGCCAGTGCACGATGGGCGTCGGCGGCACCTCGCCGAGGCCGGCCCCGGCGGGTTCGGCGACGACCGGCCCCTCCAGCGGTCGGGCGATCCGGGCCAGCGCCTCGACGGTCGGCGAGAGGAACACCTCGCGGGGGGTGAGCTGCAGCCCGGCGTGCCGGGCCCGGGAGACGAGCCGGATGGCCACGATGGAGTCGCCGCCGAGCTCGAAGAAGGAGTCCGTGACGCCCACCGCGGGCAGGCCCAGCACCTCGGCGAAGAGCCGGGCGAGGGTGTGCTCCAGCTCCCCGGCGGGGGCCCGGCCGCCCTCCTCGGCGGCGGCGAAGACCGGCGCCGGCAGGGCGCGCTTGTCCACCTTGCCGTTGGGCGTGAGCGGCAGCCGGTCGAGCACCACGACGGTGGGCACCATGTGGTCGGGCAGCCGCTCGGCGCAGTACGCGCGCAGCTCGGCCGGGTCGGCGGCGCCGACGGTGTAGCCGACCAGGCGGCGCTCGCCCGGGCGGTCCTCGCGGACCAGCACCACGGCCTGGCGCACCTCGGGGTGGGCGGAGAGGGCCTGCTCGACCTCGCCGAGCTCCACCCGGAAGCCGCGGATCTTCACCTGGTCGTCGGCCCGGCCGACGAAGTCCAGCTGCCCGTCCGGCCGTTGGCTGCCGAGGTCGCCGGTGCGGTACATCCGGTCACCGGGCTCGCCGAAGGGGCAGGCGACGAAGCGCTCGGCGGTCAGGCCGGGGCGCCCGAGGTAGCCCCGGGCCAGGTGCGGGCCGGAGACGTACAGCTCGCCCACGGTGCCCGGTTCGACCGGGCGCAGCCGCTCGTCCAGCACGTGGATGCGCACGTCCTGGCAGGGGTGGCCGATCGGGGGCTGCTCCTCGCCGGTGAGCGGCTCGCTCATGGTGACGATGACGGTGGTCTCGGTCGGCCCGTAGCTGTTGAGCATCAGGCGGTCGCGGCCGCAGCGGGCGGCCAGTTCGCGCGGGATGGCCTCGCCGCCGCCGATCAGGGTGCGCAGGGAGGGCAGCGGCACGTCCGGCAGGGTGGCCGCCATCGCGGTGGCGATGTCGGCGTGGGTGACGCCGTACTGCTCGATCAGCGCGGCCAGCGGCTCGCCGACCAGCTGGCTCTGCTCGCGGGGGAGCACCAGGGCGGCGCCGGTGGAGAGCGCCACGGCCAGGTCGGAGACGGAGACGTCGAAGCTGAGCGAGGCGGCCTGGAGCACCCGGCTGCCGGGGCCGACCCCGGTGGCGGCGACCTGCGTGTCGATCATGCTGGGCAGTCCGGTGTGGGTGACGGCCACACCCTTGGGCACACCGGTGGAGCCGGAGGTGTAGATCACGTACGCGGTGTTCCCGGCGCTCAGCGGCCGCACCCGCTCGGCGGCGGTGAAGGGGGTGCCGGCCTGGGCAGCCAGTTCGGCGAGGTGCCCGGGGGAGTCGAGCAGCAGCCGGGGGGCGCCGGTCCCGGGCAGCTGGGCGGCGGCCTCGGCGGTGGTGAGCACCAGGGCGGCGCGGGAGTCGGTCAGCATGTGGCGCAGCCGCTCGGCGGGGTAGGCCGGGTCGGCGGGCAGCCAGGCGGCGCCGGTCTTGGCCACGGCGAGGATCGCGGCGACGGCCTCGGGGGACTTCGGCAGGGCGAGCGCGACGATGTCCTCGGTGCCCAGGCCGCGGGCGGCGAGCACCCGGGCCAGCCGGTTGGCGCGGGCGTCCAGCTCGGCGTACGTGAGGGTGGTGCCCTCGGCGTACAGGGCGGGGGCCTGCGGGGTGCGGGACGTCTGGGCGTCGACCAGCGCGGTCAGGGTCGGCCGCTGGTCGGCTCTGTGCGTCTGCTGGACCCCGGACATGTGGCTCTCTCCCTCGTACGGCTGGCCCCCGCGGTGGCGGGAACAGCTTGCTCGGCGACCTTCGGGGCGGTCGGCCCGGGCGGTCGATGGAGCGGCGGTGCGGTGGCGTGGTGGCGCGGTTCTGGCTGTTTTGGTGGTGCGGTGGTGCGGTGGTGCGGTTTCGGCGCTGGGCTGCTGCGGTCAGTGGCCGGACTGCTGGGCGAGCAGGCTCTTCGGCCGCAGGTCCTGCCAGTGCTGTTCGACGTAGTCGAGGCAGTCCTGCCGGCCGGCGGCGCCGAAGGCCTGCTGCCAGCCGTCGGGCACCGGGCTGAAGGCCGGCCACAGCGAGTGCTGGCCCTCGTCGTTCACCAGGACGAGGTAGCTGGCGTCGGGGTCCTCGAACGGGTTCGCCATCGTCGGTTTCCTCTTTGTTGGGAGAAATTTCGGGGAGGGGGGAATTACGCCGGAGCGCGGCTCACGGACCCCAGCCGGAGTCGGCGTTGGGCGCCGAGACGAGGGCGGCGGCGGCCAGGGGCGCGTGCGGGTCGGCGCTGCTCTGGACGCCCAGTCCGGCGACCAGCAGAACGGCGAGAATCCCGAGCATATGGTGAATGCGAACGGCAAGATTCTTCATCGTTAATTCCTTTTTCCGAGGGGGCGGTCGGCCCTCTTCGCTCGGAAATTCATCCTGCCGAGGCTCAAACGGGGGTGGAAGCTCTGGCCATGATCGGGAACACGCATTGCGGGAACCGGAAGCCCGAACAGACCATGTCAAAAACAGACAGATCTGATCCAAAGAGTGCCTGGCACTGTCAGATCAGTGGTGGGAACCGGTCACTGGCGAGGGTTTCGGTCAAACCACGCCCCCGGCGCGTCGGCGAGGGAGGCCCCGGCCCCCGGCCCCCGGCCCCCAGGAGCCGCCGAAGCTGCCGCGGGGGCGGGGGTTACGGAGCGTCAGTGCGGGAGGTGACGGAGCGTCAGCAGTGCGAGCCCCGGCGCAGTTCCTCGCGGACGGCGGGCCAGTCGTCGGTCCACGTCCGCCCCGCCGAGGCGGGCGACTCCAGGGCGATCGTCGCCAGGTAGGCGCGCTTGAGCGCGGCCCGCTCGTCCTGCACCCGGCCCGAGGCCTGCTCGATCCGGCGCAGCCGGGCGTGCAGCCGCTCCAGCGCGCCCCCGCCCGCGAGCAGACGCCGCGCCTCGGGGCCGAAGCGGAAGCCGGCGGCGAGCAGCGGCCAGGCCGACCGCCACACCCGGAACACCTCGCGGTGGCCCGGACCCCACTCCCGCTCGGCCCGGGACAGCCGCGCCATCGCCGCCCGCTCGGTGGGCGCGGCACAGATCTCGCGCAGCGTCCGCACGAGCGCACCCCAGTCCTCGCCGGGCGCGTGCCGCAGCGCGGCGTGCAACAGGTGGGCCATCGAGCCGTGCACCACGGTGCGCGGCCACCGCGCGGCCACCGCCTCGGCCAGGCCCCCGCCGGTGTCGCCGACCAGCACCCAGACCTCGCGCACCCCGCGCTCGGCGAGCTCGGCCAGCACCTGCGGCCAGTGCTCCCCGTCCGTGGCCGGCCACAGGCCCAGGACCTCGCGCCGGCCGTCGGTGGAGATCCCGAGCGCCAGGTGCACCAGCGGGCCGCCCGAGCGGCCGCTGCGCACCGCGTCGAGGAAGACCACCGGGTAGACGGGGTCGAGCGGGCACCGGCGCCGCTCGTCGAGCTCGTCGAGCACCTGGTCGGTGATGGCGGAGACGGTCTCCCGGCTGAGCTCCACGCCGTACACCTCGGCCAGGTGCGCCACCAGCTCGCCCGAACTGAGGCCGCGCGCGGTGAGCGAGATGACCAGCCGGTCGAGGCCGGGCAGCCGGCGGGCCCGGGGGCGGACGGCCCGGGGGGTGAAGCTGCCCTGGCGGTCCCGGGGCACCCGCACCTCGACCGGGCCGACCTCGGTGAGCAGTCGTCTGGCCCGGGCGCCGTTGCGGACGTTGGCGCCGGGGTCGGAGCCGGGTTCGGCCCCGCGCAGGTGCTCCTGGAGTTCGAGCTCCAGGGCGTGCTCGATCAGCTGCTTGGCGAGCGTCTGGAACAGCCCGCCGTCGCCCAGCAGCCGGATCGCGCCGGAGCCGACCTGCTCGGCGGCGGCCTCCGCCAACTGCCGCACCAGCCGCTGGTCCACCAGCTCGGCCAGGTCCACGGGCGGGACCGCCGGGCCGGGATCAGCTCGCAACAAGGGGTGCCCTCCGTCTGTCGGCCGTTCCGTCCGCCGACCGTCCGCCCCGGCCGCCCTGACGGGGCGACAGGCGCGACACGGCGGCCATCCGCCTGTCACCGCGGCCGGGTACGGTCGGGTCCGCCACTGCCGCGGTCGGCTCCCCCGCCTCCGGGCGCGCTCGGCTTCGCCGTCGGCCGCTGATTTCCGCGCCACTTGGGCGTACACTCACGGCAGTCAGAGCCCGGGGGGACGGCTTCCGACCGACAGGTGATTTCCATCCTGCCATTTCAGACGCCTGGCGGTGGCCGGTACGGGCATTCGTGAAACCGCAATGCCGAAGCCGGAAGGATGCCCAGATGTGCCTATCCCAGGACAACAGCGCGGGAATGGGGACACCGCAGCTCTGTGACCGGGGGGTCGAGTTCTACCGGGTGGCGCTGGCCGAGGGCTGCGCCGCCGGAGACGCCCCCGAGTGCCTGCTCGCGATGGGCCTGCTGCGCTCCGTGCCCGGCTCCGGCGAGCGGCTGACCCCCGTCCCGCCCGACATCGCGGCCACCGGCCTGACCCGGCCGCTCGAACTCGCCGTGCTGGGCCACCAGGAGCGGCTCGCCGAGCTGCGCACCGCCTTCACCGCCGCCGACCGCGCCTACCAGGACGTCATGCGCCGGGCCCAGCTGCCGGTCCGCCTCCTGACGGGCGAGGAGATCAACCCCGCGCTGGAGAAGGCCGTCGCCGCCTGCACCGAGGAACTGCGCACCGCCCAGCCCGGCGGCGGCCGCAGCCCCGAGCACCTCGCGGACGCCCTCCCGCGCGACCTCGCCCTCGCCGGGCGCGGCGTGCGCCAGCGCACCCTCTACCAGCACACCGTGCGCGCGCACGGCCCGACGCTGGCCTACATCGAGCAGGTCACCGCCCAGGGCGCCCGGATACGCACCCTGAACGAGGTGTTCGACCGGGTGATCATCTGCGACCGCTCCACCGCCTTCGTCCCGGCCGCGGCCGACCGCGAGGCCGCCGCGATGCTCATCCAGTTCCCACCGCTGGTCGAGTACCTGCTCAAGATCTACGAGTTGATGTGGGAACGCGCCGAACCGGTCACCTACCTGGAGGGTCGCCACCGCCCCCAACTGCTCACCGACCGCACCCGCCAGAACGTCCTGCGCCTGATGGTCAACGGCTACACGGACGAGGCCATCGCCTCCCGCCTCGGCATGAGCACCCGTACGGTCTCCAGCCACATCCAGAAGGCCAGCGAACTCCTCGGCAGCCGCAGCCGCGGCCACCTCGGCTACATCATCGCCCGCGAGGGCGTCCTGGACGAACCCCTCGACGACCTGTGACCGGCACCCGGGGGCGGGGGCCGCGGGGGGGGGGGTGGGCCCCCCGGGGGGGGGGTGCTAGTGTACGCCGTTGGAGGGGTGCGCCAGGGGGCGGATCTGGCGCGGGGCGCCCGGC
>NZ_JBHWIJ010000147.1:12527-19483 GCF_042732255.1 Kitasatospora sp. NPDC059803
GCGCCCGCCCCCGCCGCGCCCCCCCCGCAAACACCCCCCCCGGGGGGGGCGCCGGGCCCCACCCCCCCCCCCCCTGGTCCCCGCCCGGGGGGCCGGCCGCGTCGGGTGGGGGGGCCGCCCCCGGGTGGCCGGTGCTACTCGTAGCGCAGTTCGCTGGGCCGCATCAGGCGCAGGAGCTGCGGCAGGCCGAGCGCGGTCGTGAGGAGGACGGCGCCGGCGGCGATCGCGGACATGGCCAGCATGGAGCCCCAGTCGAGGGCGAAGGGCAGGCCCGCCGTGTACTGCAGGACGGCTCCCATCAGCAGGCCGCCGACGGTGGCCAGTAGCATGCCCAGGGCCATCGGGACGAGGGTCTGCCACAGCACCGACAGGCCCAGGATTCGGCGGCGGGTGCCGACGGCGTTCAGCACGCCGAGGATGCGGCGCTGCTCCCGGAACCGCTCCAACTGGCCGACCAGCAGGCTGAGGGCGACCAGCAGCAGGGTGACGGCGGAGCCGGCGGTGAGCAGGCGTTTGACGGCGAGGTAGGTCGGGTCGATGGCGTGGTCGAGGGGGGAGCCGGCGAAGCCCTGCGGGTCGATCGCCATGACGGCGGTCGCGAGTTGCTCCTTCGGGTCCGGCAGGCCGGGGGCCATCGCGACCAGGACGGTCGCGGGCTGGCCGCGCAGTGCGGCGGCCGGGGCGGCGGCCGGGGTGAGGAGCAGCAGGCCGGAGCCGAGCCGCCCGTTGGGGTCGGCGCCTTCGACGGGCTCGACGGTGGCCGTCACTGCGGGCAGTGGCCAGGACGGCGGCTCGCCGTCACCGCGGAAGTAGGCGGCGTGGACGGTCGTGCCGGGCCTGGTCTCGGCGGCGGCGTCCGTGCCGCGGTTCGTTCCGTCGTTCGTTCCGGTGCTCGCTCCGGTGCTCGTGCCGGTGCTCGTGCCGTCGTTCGCTCCGGTGCTCGTGCCGCCGCCCGGTCGGATGGTCCGGCCCTGGACGGCGAAGGCGTCACCGTCCTTGCAGTCGGGCAGGGTGGCGAAGCCGCGCAGCACGGCGCAGCCGGCGATCCGGACGCCGGGCAGCTCCCAGGACTTGGCGGTGGGGGTCTCCAGGGCGAACTCGGTGTAGGCGGCGGTGGCCTGCACCCCGGGGGAGTGCGCCAGCCGCTCGGCGAGCAGGTCGGCCTGCGGTCCGCCGCCGGGGAAGGATATCGACTGCTGGTACGGCCCGACCGCGGCGCGGGGGCCGGGACGGTCCTCGTAGCTCGCGCTGACGCCGAGGAAGAGCGTCTGCAGGGCGATCGCCCCGGCGACGGCGACGACCACGCCGCTGACCGCGGCCGAGGCGGGGCCCGAGCTCAACTGGAGCCTTCGGATGGCGAGTTGCCAGGACACGCCGCCGCCGGAGCGCCGGGTGGCGGCCTCCACCAGCCAGGGCAGCAGGGTGCAGACGCCCACCAGCATCAGCAGCACGCCGACCGCGACCAGCAGTGAACCGCGAGTGTCCTGAACGGAGTTGAAGACGGCGGTGCGCCCCATCCCGGACGGGTTGTACTGCGTGGGCAGCGCCAGCGCGAGCGCCGTCAGGGCGAGGCCGGCCAGCGGCAGCGCCAGCCGCCACCCGATCCGGCGCCGGCCGGGGCCGGACCGGCGGACCACGCCGAGCGGGTCGACGGTGACCCGGCGCATCGCCAGCAGGGTCACGCCGACGCCGAGGAGCGGCACGACCACGGCGATCGCGGCGGCGATGGCGGGGTGCGGCGCGATGTCCTCGGGGTAGAAGCTGAAGCCCGCGAGCCGCAGGTGGCCGGTCAGCCGCCGGCCGAGCAGGAACAGCGCCGCGCCCGCGACCAGGCCCAGCAGCGCGCCGACCAGGGACTCCCCGGCGGCGAGCCGGGCGGTCATCCGGCGGTCCGCGCCGACCAGGCGCAGCGCGGCGAGCCTGCGGTCGCGCCGTTCGCCGCCGAAGCGGGCGGCGGCGGCGAGGAAGACGCCGACCGGGGCGAGCATCACGGTCAGGCCGACGGCGTTGAGCAGGATCAGCCGGGGGTCCATCGGCTTGGGCGGCGAGAAGTGGCCGTACGAGGTGATGCGGTCGGCTCCGGCGTCCAGCGAGAGCCGGTCGCTGCCGAGCAGGTAGCCGGCCTGGCCGGGGCCGAGCAGACCGGCCGGGCCGATGCCGCCGACCACCGGATAGGGGAGGCGGTCGCGCAGCAGCTGGTTGGCCGGGTCCTTCAGGAGCTCGGCCAGGGCGGGCGAGACGACCATCCGCCCCGGCGGCGGGTACGCGGCCACTCCGGGCGGGAGCGCCGCGTCCGGGCCCTCGGGCTGGACGACCCGTCCACGGATCGGGGTGCCCCGGAAGGTGGTGTCGGCGGTGGCGATGAGGACCGTCCGGTCGCCGGGCGTGGGCAGGTCCTCGTCGCGGAAGGTGTCGTTCTGCACGTACAGGCGCTCGTTGCGGTGCTGGACGATGCCGGGGAAGGATGCGGTGAACAGCAGCAGCGCCACCCCCAGGCCGACGCCGCAGGCGGTGAGCAGCAGCCGCCCCCAGCCGTCCCGCCCGTTGGTGAGGGCCAGGCGTACGCCGAGGCCGAGCTGGTCCAGGAACGGCGAGCGGACCCGGTCGGCGGCGGGGGTGTTCGCGTCGGGGCTGCTCACGCCGGGGCCGCTCGTGGTGGAACTGCTCATATCGCGCCCGCCAGGTCGCGGGTGCGGCCGTCGCGGACGACGATCTCGCGGTCGGCGTAGGCGGCGACCCTGACCTCGTGGGTGACCAGGACGACGGCGGCGCCGGTCTCCCGGGCGGCCAGGGTGAGCAGCTTCATCACCCGCTCGCCGTTGAGGGAGTCGAGCGCGCCGGTCGGCTCGTCGGCGAAGACCGCCCTGGGCCCGGTGATCAGGGCCCGCGCGGCGCCGACCCGTTGGCCCTGGCCGCCGGAGACCTCGCCGGGGCGCTTGGCGGCCACGTCGTCCACCTCCAGGCGCTCCAGCCATTCGCGGGCCCGGGCCTCGGCGGCCCGGCGGCGCAGTCCGTTGAGGCGCAGCGGGAGCGCGACGTTCTCCAGGCAGGAGAGTTCCGGGACGAGCTGGCCGAACTGGAACAGGAAGCCGAACTCGGTGCGCCGCAGGGCGCTCAGTTCGGCGTCGGAGCAGGCGGTGAGGTCGCGTTCCCGGTAGCGGAGGCGGCCGCTGTCGGGCCGGGTGATCCCGGCGAGGCAGTGCAGCAGGGTGGACTTCCCGGAGCCCGACGGGCCCATCACGGCGACGAGTTCGCCGGCCGCGACGGTGAGCGAGGCTCCGCCGAGCGCCGGGGTGAGCCCGAAGTTCTTGTGCAGGTCGTGGGCGGCGAGCAGGGGTTCGGGCATGGTCAACGCTGGGACTCCGTGATGCGGGCGGCGAGTTCGTCCAGGCGGGCGGCGGTGAGCTCCAGCCAGCGCAGGTCGGCTTCCAGGTGGAACAGGGCGTGGTCGCAGATCAGCTGGTCGGTGAGGTCCCCGGTGAGCTTGCGGCGGGTCAGCTCCCGCATCTCCTTGAGGTGTTCGGCCCGCTGCGCGTCCAGGACGTCGGCGCCGGAGCGGCCGGTCAGGAGGGCGAGCACGACCTTCTGGTAGAGCGTGCTCTGCAGGTACGGCTGCGGGCTCTCCGGGTGCGCGAGCCAGTTGGCGAAGTCGGTGACCCCGGCATCGGTGATCGCGTACCGCTTGCGCTCCGGGCCGTCGCCGGCCTCGACACCGTCGACCACCACCAGCCCGTTCTTCAGCAGCCGGGAGAGCGTCGCGTACACCTGCCCGTAGTGCAGGCCGCGGTCGCGCCCGAAGTGCTCGTCGTGGAGGCGTTTGATGTCGTATCCGTGGCGGGGCTGGGTCTCCAGCAAGCCGAGGAACAGCTGTCCGAGTGACATGCTCCGGGACTATACAGGCCATGTATACACACAGGTGTATAGCGGGCCCCCTGGGGGCCCGGCCGGCGCCGCCGCTACGGCCGCGGCCTCCCCGAGCAGGGTCGCCGACTCGGCCAACGCATCCACGCTGACCTGGGACGTCGAGGGCAAGCTCGCCTCACTCGCCCAGGGTTCGGCCGTCACGACGTACGTCTACGACGCCGACGGCAACCAGCTGATCCGCCGCAACCCCGGCAAGGTCACCGTCAACCTCGGCGGCGGCGACGAACTCACCTACGACACCGGTACCAAGACCAGCACCGGTACCCGCTACTACAGCATCCCCGGCGGCATCACCCTGGTCCGCGAGAGCCCGACCAAGCTCACGTACCAGTTCGCCGACCACCACGGCACCAACACCCTGTCCATCGGCCGCGACAGCCTCGTCGAGACCCGCCGCCCCACCGACCCCTTCGGCGCCCCCCGCGGCACCACCTCCAGCACCACCGCCTGGGCCGGCGACAAGGGCTACGTGGGAGGCCTCAAGGACGACGCCACCGGCTTCACCAACCTCGGCGCCAGGCAATACCAGCCCAGCACCGGCCGCTTCCTCAGCCCGGACCCACTGCTCCTGCCCAACGACCCGCAGCAGTGGAACGCCTACGTGTACAGCAACAATGACCCGGTCAACAAGACCGACCCCACCGGCATGGCCCTTGAGGTTTTCTGGGATGCCGATACCGGTGGCGCAACGTTTACCGTGATGCCGTCAACTGTGGCGGGGCATCACGATACGGTAATTGGCGGCACGTCGCGCCATCCGACTACGAGGAATGTCCGGGTGCCGCCGCGGATAGTTCCAGCGAAAGAGAGGTGGATCCTGGTCTGCTTGCAGTTTCGTTTGCGTCATCCCTCTTCTCGCCTTCGGGCCGTACCTACCAGAATGGCGGGTGTGTATCAGGGTGCTGATTAACAGATTTAATCGAGTCGGCCGGTGGTTCAGTCGGGCGCTGCTGAGATATCTTGCGGTGTGCGTGGCTCCCGTGTGCGTTTTTATGCTCGTTCTTTCAGCATTTGCGCCCGGAGGGCATGACGCCAATGGATTCTCTCGAGCCGACTCCCTGGATGGCCTCAAGCTGCTGGCGCTCATCTCGCTCACAATAACTGTCCCCACACTGTTCTTTCTCTTCCTGGTCTCTTTTTGGGCGGCCAGGGGGAGGAATGTTCGGGGGGTGGCTGCCGTGTTGTTTGCTCTGCCCCCAGTGCTCTATCTCCTTGCGGGTGGTTGGCCCTTCCTGCTGATGAGCGCACTCGGTGTGATCTACGCAATGGTAGTGATGCCCGCGCCTGCGTCTAGATCCTGATTTTGCGACATCTGGGTCCCCGGGCGCGTGATGCGCATCGGGGACCCAGATGTTTATTCTGGGCACTTACGGTAACTTCCCGTTCAATCCTGGTGGGGTTCATCGAGTAATCGCTCGGCGAGCCCGCCACGAGTGGGGGATCATGGAAGGGGGGGTGGACGCTGGTCAAGAGTCGTTCGCCCGACAGTAGTCCGTCGGCTGTGGATAGCCAGTAGGTCTGTGCCATGAGCGCCCCATCCGGTTGCCGGATGGGGCGCTCAGCTGTTGAGGGGTTAGCTCGTGGAGCTGTTGCGTGGAGGATAATAAGTGGACGGGGAAGGCTTTCGTTGCAGGGCAGGGTGGCCGGGATCCAGAATGAACTGATGGATTGTCAGTTCTGGCTGGGCGGTGCTACCGTATGCGGTCCTTGTCCTGTGAGGTCGGGAGCTTTGATGGTTGTCCTTGGAATGCTGATACCGGTTGTCCTGGGATTAGCCTTGGTCGCAAATTTTCGTGGAATCCGCGACTTCTTCGTGGAGGGCGCTGAGAAGAAGTCGATCCCGGTGATCGCGTTGATTGTCGGCTGGTTCTTCATTGTGGTTCCTGGGGTGGCTGTCCTCGGCATGGCCGTCAAGGCGATCCTGCGCTGACCTGTTCGGACTGTCGCAGGTGGTGGCGCGTGACTTCTGAGGCGGTGGGGCGGTCTTCGGGACGGCCTCGCCGCCAGATCCTTTGATGGAGGGTGCGTGAAGGGGCGGCGAATTGTCCTGTGGAGTGTGGTCGGCGGGTTGCTGGGTGTCCTCGGGTTGGGCTGGGCCGTGTGGATGACGGTCCGACCTTCCGCGCCTGAGGTGCCTGATCCGGTCGGACGGTGGGCCGGAGGAGCGGCGGCTGTCGAGCTTCTTCCGGAAGGGCGGGTCGGATCGGCACAAGTGCCGGCCCGTGTGTGCAGCGCTGCCTTGGTGGACCGGGAACAGTCGACGGAGATTGAGGGGCGCTGGAAGAAGTCGGTTCTCGATGACGTGGGGCCGGGGGTCTACGTGGACGCGACCCGGAAGGATGGGAGCGGTAGTTGTCGCTTCTGGCTGACGGCCGAGGAGAACGGAAAGGACCTATGGGTGCTGGTCAGTCAGGGGTTCGCCATGAAGAAGGACTGAGATATCGCGGGGGATTCAATTCCTGGCGATATGGAACGGGGTGGGAGTGATCGGGATGCAGAGGCCGAGCCGGGCGCGTGGACGTGGGAGGCTGCCTGTTCTGGCTGTCTGTGTGGCATCGGCTCTGCCGCTGGCGGCTTCGTGCACGGTGGCGAAGGATCCTGTCCCGGCTGTCATCGGGTCCTGGAAGGCGCCCGTCGCTTCGATCCAGTTTCTGGAGGGCGGCAAGCTCGGCGAGGTGAGCCTGCTCCCCGCCATGTGTCGTGGAAAGAAGTCCCCGACCGTGGTGAAGTTCACCGGCACCTGGAAGTACGGGACGCTTTCCGACGCCGGACCTGGCGCGGTTGCCCAATTGGTCTCCGTCGACGGCGATCTGAGGTGCGAGGGGTTCTTCCAGTACGGCAAGGACCAAGGTGAGGAGTGGTTGCAGCTGACCGATGCGGACGACGGTGGCGTGCCGTTCGCCGCGTTCCTTCGGCAGTAGGTCCGTTTCGAGAGCCGCCCCCACCCGGGGTTGGGGTGGGGGGGGGCTCGCGGTGGGGCCTTGGCGGCCGGGGGGGCGGGGGGGGCCGGGGGCGGGGGCGGGGGGGGGGGG
>NZ_JBHWIJ010000148.1:0-19429 GCF_042732255.1 Kitasatospora sp. NPDC059803
ACCCCGCGCTGCTGCTTGGCCTGGGCGGGGCCGGGCCGGGCGGGGCCGCGGCGGTCGGCGGAGTTGGTGACGTCGACCGGGAGCATGACCAGCGCGGTGGTGCCGCCGGAGTCGCTGGGGCGCAGCTGGATGCGGATGCCGTGTCGCAGGGACAGGCGGCCGACCACGAAGAGGCCCATGCGGCGGGAGACCGAGACGTCCACCGTCGGCGGGTTGGCGAGGCGCTCGTTGATCTCGGCGAGGTCGTCGGGGCTCAGGCCGATGCCGGTGTCGTGGATCTCGACCAGGACGCGGCCGTCGGGCAGCGCGTGGCCGGTGACCCGGACGCGGGTCTGCGGGCTGGAGAACGAGGTGGCGTTCTCCAGCAGCTCGGCGAGCAGGTGGACGAGGTCGTTGACGACGCGGCCGGCGACCTCGGCCGACGGCACGGCGGCGAGTTCGATGCGCTCGTACTGCTCCACCTCGGAGGCGGCGGCGCGGAGCACGTCGACCAGCGGGACGGGCCTGGTCCAGCGGCGGCCCGGGTCCTCACCGGCGAGGACGAGGAGGTTCTCGCCGTTGCGGCGCATGCGGGTCGCGAGGTGGTCCAGCTTGAAGAGGTTGGCCAGCTGGTCCGGGTCGGCCTCGCGGCTCTCCAGTTCGGAGATGAGCGACAGCTGGCGCTGGATGAGGCCCTGGCTGCGGCGCGAGAGGTTGGTGAACATCGCGTTGATGTTGCCGCGCAGGAGGGCCTGCTCGGCGGCGAGGCGGACGGCCTCGCTGTGCACCATGTCGAAGGCGTGCGCCACGTGGCCGATCTCGTCGGTGGAGTCGACGGCCACCGGTTCGACCGTCGTGTCGACGTCGTGCGGGTCGCTCTCGGAGAGGGTCTTGACCAGCTCGGGCAGGCGGCGCTCGGCGACGTCCTCGGCCGCGGCCTGCAGCCGGGTCAGCGAGCGCACCATCGAGCGGGCGATCAGACCGGCGCCACCGAGGGCGACGAGCAGCACCAGGGCGATGGCGGCACCGATGATGATGGCCTCGGTGTCGGCCTGGGACTGGAGGTCCTGGGCCTTGCCGTCGAGGTCCTCGATGAGCTTGGACTCGATCCGGCGCTCGGCGGTGATCTTGGCGCTGGCCTTCTCGTACCAGTCCTTGTAGGTCACCGGGTCGGTCTGGTGGATACCGCTCGGCTGGAGGATCGAGCGCGCGTACCGGTCGGCGTCGGCGATCACCGAGTTGTAGCTGAGCTGGCCGCGCAGGTTGTCCAGGTCGTGCGCGGTGTAGATGTTGTTGAAGCTGGTGAGCGAGTTGTCGTACGAGGTGCGCAGGCGGATGCCGAAGGACTCGTCGCTGGGGCTGAGGTCGGGGCCCTTGGGGTTGGCGAGTGCGGCGCCGATCAGGGCGCGCTGCTGCGAGGTGGCGTTCTTGGCCAGCGAGAACTGCTGCAGCGAGCGGGTCGCGACGAGCAGGTCCGTGTTGTTCGACGCGAGCGCGATGTCCTGGGTGATGGCCAGCAGGTCGCGGATGATCACGTCGTAGGCGGTGATCGTCGACTGGATGTTCTGGTTGTTCTGGTACGGCGTGTTGCGCGCGTCCGAGATCGAGTTCAGGTCCCTGCGGATCTGGAACAGCAGCGCCTTCCCGCCCGAGAGTTCGAGGTTCTCGAACTTGTCCGAGGACGCGGTGAAGGTGCGGCTCAGGTCGTCGGTGGCCCTGCGGGCGGTGACGATGTCGTCGTCGAGCGGGTCGTTGGGGCGCGCGGTGATGTAGCCGGCGCTGATGTCGCGCTCGGTCTGCAGGGCGTCCGCGAGGTTGGTCGCCTTCTTGGCCAGGTCGGACAGGTTGGCCATCTGGGAGAGCTGCTGCGAGTTCTGCATCGAGGCCTGGATCCGCAGGCCACCGAGGACCAGGGAGACCAGGACGGGCAGGGCGAGCAGGGCGATCAGTCGGGTCCGGATGCGCCAGTTGCGCATCGCGAGCCGGCTCAGACCGGTGGCCCGTCGCCGGGTCAGGGTGGTCCGGAGCTTGTCCCGGGCGGACTTCCGTTCCTGGCCGTCGTCCTCCGGGTGGCCGGGGGCCTCGGGGACCACCGGCTCGGCCGGGCTGCCGGGAGCCGCCGCCTGCTGGGGGGCTGCCACGGGCTCGTGCGACTCCGGGTTACCCGCGCCGCCGCTACCCCTTTTGAAACGTCCCTGCACTGGCGTCGCAACCTCTGGACCGGGCGTCCCGCCGCGTCGCCGCGGACCGGACGGTGTCGAGTTTCCTTCCGCTCCCCGGCTGGTCCGGGTGAGCGCGTCGCCGGGGTGGACTTCTCCCTACCCACGGTCCGTGGCATTCCAGCACAGCCGGGGAATCCCAACAAGGGCCGCCAGGACACGCCGCGCGGCGCTACCGAACGCGTGCGTGACTTCACTGACTGTGTCGTAACAGGACCGGAATACCGCATTTTTCGGACACTCGCCGGATACATGCCAACCCGGCCCGAGATCGAAAAGAGTCACAGACCTTCCGGAATGACCGTTATCGGAGATATGCCGGAAAATACCGTTGCGGCGATATGTCGGATATCTGCAATTCGCTCATGAATTTGTGATCAAAATCACAGTCTAATGTGTAGCTTTGGTCACGGTCCCTGTGGAATGAGATCTCGTAACCTGGCTGTCTCCGGAGCACGGCCCCGATCAGCCTGCCCAGAACCCCTCCGAATCATTCGGAATCAATCAGGCCGGTGACGATCCGCCGCGATCCGACCGGCCGCGACCACGAGGTGCTCTCGATGTCCCAGGCGAAGAAGGCCGCCACCAAGTCCACGCTGCCCTGCCGCTCCACGGCGAACCCGCGCCGGACGACGCTGGCCTCGGTCGCGGACTTCAGCACGATCCCGGGTGCCCGCAAGCCCGAGGACGCCGTCACCTACGGCACCGAACTGCCGGCCAGCACCGCCAACCCGCGCCGCACCCAGCTGATGGTCGCCCCGGCGCCCGTCGTCGTGCAGGACTGACCCGACCCCCGCTCCGACAGGGCGTCGCGGCCGCGCCACCGAGGGCGGCCGCGGCGCCCTGCGGCGTTCCCGGGCGGTCGCCGGGGCTCGCGGCCCGACCGCGCTGAACAGGGGCAAAGCGGTCAGCCGGGGCCCCACGCGATAGCCTGGACGACGATTGACGGGGCCGCGCCCACTGTGGGCGAGGCGCCCACCAGCGCCCGGGCGCGCCCCGGGCGGTCGACGAAGCGAGGGGTATCCCAGCCGTGCGCATTGCCAGGTTTTCCGTCCGGGAAGGGAGCCCTGCCGCCGGCAGCGTCTCCTTCGGCGTGGTGGAGGGCGACCCTTCCCAGCCCGACTCGCTGGTCGTCCACGCGCTGGCCGGCCACCCGTTCGGCCAGCCCCAGCCGACCGGCGAGAGTTACCGCTTCCAGGACGTCCGGCTGCTCAGCCCGATGCTCCCCAACAAGATCGTGGCGGTCGGCCGCAACTTCGCGGCGCACGCCGCCGAACTGGGCAACGACGTCCCGGACGTGCCGCTCACCTTCTTCAAGCCGTCCACCTCGGTGATCGGCCCGACCGAGAACATCGCGTACCCGCCGTTCTCCTCGGACGTCCAGCACGAGGCCGAACTCGCCGTGGTGATCGGCCGGATGTGCCGCGAGGTGCCGCTGGACCGGGTGCCCGAGGTGATCCTCGGCTACACCTGCGCCAACGACGTCACCGCCCGGGACGTGCAGAAGCGCGAGGGCCAGTGGGCCCGGGCCAAGGGCTTCGACACCTCCTGCCCGCTGGGCCCGTGGATCGAGACCGACCTGGACCCGGCCGACCTCGCCGTCACCTGCACGGTCAACGGCGAGCTCCGGCAGGCCGGCCGCACCTCCCAGATGGTCCGCTCGGTCGCCGAGCTGATCGTCCACATCTCCGAGGCCATGACGCTGCTGCCCGGCGACGTCATCCTCACCGGCACGCCCGCAGGGGTGGGCCCGCTCAACGTCGGCGACGAGGTCGCCGTCTCCATCGAAGGCATCGGCACTCTCACCAACAAGGTGATCAAGCGTGGCTAGTGAAAAGCTCAGCGGCTCCGCCGCGGGCAACCCGGCCGTCCGGGTTCGTTTCTGTCCGTCCCCGACCGGGAACCCGCACGTGGGCCTGGTCCGCACGGCCCTCTTCAACTGGGCCTACGCCCGCCACAACGGCGGCACGCTGGTCTTCCGGATCGAGGACACCGACTCGGCCCGCGACTCCGAGGAGTCGTACGACCAGCTGCTCGACGCGATGCGCTGGCTCGGCTTCGACTGGGACGAGGGCCCGGAGGTCGGCGGCCCGCACGAGCCGTACCGCCAGTCCCAGCGGATGGACATCTACGCCGACGTCGCCCGCCGCCTGCACGAGGCCGGCCACGCCTACCACTGCTACTGCAGCACCGAGGAGCTGGACGCCCGCCGCGAGGCCGCCCGTGCGGCCGGCAAGCCCTCCGGCTACGACGGCCACTGCCGCGAGCTGACGGACGAGCAGGTCGCCGTCTACAAGCTGGAGAAGCGCGAGCCGATCCTGCGCTTCCGGATGCCCGACCGCACCCTCAGCTTCGACGACCTGGTGCGCGGCACGCTCACCTTCGAGCCGGAGAACGTGCCGGACTACGGCATCGTCCGGGCCAACGGCGCCCCGCTGTACACCCTGGTCAACCCGGTGGACGACGCCCTGATGGGCATCACCCACGTGCTGCGCGGCGAGGACCTGCTCTCCTCCACCCCGCGGCAGATCGCGCTGTACGCCGCGCTCGCCGAGATCGGCGTCGGCGACGGCACCACCCCGCGCTTCGGCCACCTGCCGTACGTGATGGGCGAGGGCAACAAGAAGCTCTCCAAGCGCGACCCGCAGGCCTCGCTCAACCTGTACCGCGAGCGCGGCTTCATCCCCGAGGGCCTGCTCAACTACCTGTCCCTGCTGGGCTGGTCGCTGGCCGACGACCGCGACCTGTTCGGCATCGACGAGATGGTCGCCGCCTTCGACATCGCCAAGGTGAACGCCAACCCGGCCCGCTTCGACCTGAAGAAGTGCGAGGCGATCAACGCCGAGCACGTCCGCAAGCTGGCCCCGGAGGACTTCGTCCGCCGCCTGGTGCCGTACCTCCAGGCCCCCGGGCTGCTGCCGGCCGAGCCGACCGCCGAGCAGCTGGACCTGCTCGCGAAGATCGCGCCGCTCACCCAGGAGCGGATGGTCGTGCTGAGCGAGATCGTGAACATGGCCGGCTTCCTGTTCGTCGACCCGGCCGACTTCACCGTCGACCCGGACGACGCCGCCAAGGCGCTGACCGCCGACGCCCGCCCGGTGCTGGAGGCCAGCGTCAAGGCGCTGGAGGCGCTCGCGGACTTCAGCCCGGAGCCGATCCAGGCCGCGCTGCGCGAGGCGCTGGTGGACGGGCTGGGCATCAAGCCCAAGTTCGCGTTCACGCCGCTGCGGGTCGCCGTCACCGGCCGCCGGGTCTCGCCGCCGCTGTTCGAGTCGATGGAGCTGCTCGGGCGCCCCGAGACGCTGCGCCGGCTGAACTCCGCCCTGGAGGCCCTGCCGGCCGCCTGAGCGGGCCGCTGAGCAGGCTGCGGGGCCGGCCTCGTGCCGGGCCCGCTGCCTGCCCGGACGTCACCGCCGGGACGTCACCGCCAGGTCGCCCGGCCGCTGCCTGGGGTTATCGATTTTGGAGCCGGGGCCGGCGTCGGGTAATGTTCTTTCTGCGCCGCCCGGGAGGGAACGGACGAGGGAGTGAAACCCTCCACCCGGCCCCGAACGAGAGGCGCAACGCCTGAGAAGGCCCCGACAGGGGTTCAACTCTGGTGGGGTATGGTGTAATTGGCAGCACGAGTGATTCTGGTTCATTTAGTCTAGGTTCGAGTCCTGGTACCCCAGCGCAGTACGCAAGTCCAGCAGTACAAGTGAAGAACAAGCCCCCGTTGTGTAGCGGCCTAGCACGCTGCCCTCTCACGGCAGTAGCGCCGGTTCGAATCCGGTCGGGGGTACTGATCCCGCAAGGGATCACCTGGAAAGCCCCCGTTGTGTAGCGGCCTAGCACGCTGCCCTCTCACGGCAGTAGCGCCGGTTCGAATCCGGTCGGGGGTACTGATCTCGCAAGGGATCGCCAGGAAGCCCCCGTTGTGTAGCGGCCTAGCACGCTGCCCTCTCACGGCAGTAGCGCCGGTTCGAATCCGGTCGGGGGTACTTCAGAGCATGAAGCCGGTGGGTTATCCCATCGGCCCTTGCTTTGCGTTGGGGTATGGTGTAATTGGCAGCACGAGTGATTCTGGTTCATTTAGTCTAGGTTCGAGTCCTGGTACCCCAGCCAGAAATTCAAGGCCCCGGTTTCCGGGGTCTTTTTTTGTATTTCCCGGAGCATTCCGAAGGGCCCCGCGCGGTGGTGCTGCGCGGGGCCCTTTCCGGATGGCGGCGGTCAGCCGCGGCGGAGCGCCTCGGTGAGCCGGTTCGCGGCCTCGATGATGGCCTGGGCGTGCAGGCGGCCCGGGTGACGGGTCAGCCGCTCGATCGGGCCGGAGACGGAGACGGAGGCCACCACGCGGTTGGAGGGGCCGCGCACGGGAGCGGAGACGGACGCGACGCCCGGCTCGCGCTCGCCGATCGACTGGGCCCAGCCGCGCCGGCGGACGCCGCTGAGCGCGGTGGCGGTGAAACGGGCGCCCTGGAGGCCACGGTGGAGCCGCTCGGGCTCCTCCCAGGCCAGCAGGACCTGGGCGGCCGAGCCGGCCTTCATCGGCAGGGTGCTGCCGACCGGGACGGTGTCCCGCAGGCCGGAGAGCCGCTCGGCGGCGGCTACGCAGATCCGCATCTCGCCCTGGCGGCGGTAGAGCTGTGCGCTCTCGCCGGTGACGTCGCGCAGGTGGGTCAGGACCGGGCCCGCGGTGGCGAGCAGCCGGTCCTCGCCCGCCGCGGCGGAGAGTTCGGAGAGACGGGGGCCGAGGATGAATCGCCCCTGCATGTCCCTGGTGACCAGACGGTGGTGTTCGAGTGCGACGGCGAGCCGGTGGGCCGTGGGGCGCGCCAGACCGGTGGCGGCGACCAGCCCCGCCAACGTGGCGGGGCCCGACTCCAGTGCGCTCAGCACCAGAGCGGCCTTGTCGAGAACGCCGACGCCGCTAGAGTTGTCCATGCCCTAAGACTGCAGTCTCATTCCGCGAGACGCAAGTTCAATCTTCCGGGAAAAGCGCCACTCTGGATGCAGCAGCCCGGGAGGCATCCAGGATGCGACCTCACCAGAGTGTCCGCATCGTGGACAGCGATCCGGCGTGCAGGTCGCGCGAACGCGCCCGCCACAGGGCGGCGGGAGCTCCGACCTCGACGACACGAGAAGGCCGGCAACGCGGCCGGCTGGAGGGAATCCGATGGGACGGACACTCGCAGAGAAGGTCTGGGACGACCACGTCGTGCGGCGCGCGGAGGGAGAGCCCGACCTGCTCTTCATCGACCTCCACCTGCTCCACGAGGTGACCAGCCCGCAGGCCTTCGACGGGCTGCGGCTGGCCGGCCGGACGGTCCGCCGCACCGATCTGACGATCGCCACCGAGGACCACAACACCCCCACCGTCGACATCGACAAGCCGATCGCCGACCCGGTGTCCAAGGTGCAGTTGGAGACGCTGCGCCGCAACGCCGCCGAGTTCGGCGTCCGGATCCACTCGCTCGGCGACATCGAGCAGGGCGTCGTGCACGTGGTCGGCCCGCAGCTGGGCCTGACCCAGCCCGGCATGACCGTGGTCTGCGGCGACTCCCACACCTCGACCCACGGCGCCTTCGGCGCACTGGCGTTCGGCATCGGCACCAGCCAGGTCGAGCACGTGCTGGCCACCCAGACGCTGCCGCTGGCGCCCTTCCGGACCATGGCCGTCACGGTCGAGGGCGAACTGCCCGAGGGCGTCACCGCCAAGGACCTGATCCTGGCCGTGATCACCAAGATCGGCACCGGCGGCGGCCAGGGATACGTCCTGGAGTACCGCGGTTCGGCGATCCGGGGCCTGTCCATGGAAGCCCGGATGACCATCTGCAACATGTCCATCGAGGCCGGCGCCCGGGCGGGCATGATCGCCCCGGACGAGACCACCTTCGACTACCTCAAGGGCCGTCCGCACGCCCCGCAGGGCGAGGACTGGGACGCCGCCGTCGCGTACTGGTCGACCCTGGGCACCGACGAGGACGCGGTCTTCGACCACGAGATCTTCATCGACGCGGCCGCGCTGACCCCGTTCGTCACCTGGGGCACCAACCCCGGCCAGGGCGCCCCGCTGGGCTCCGACGTGCCGGACCCGGCCTCCTTCGCCGACCCGCAGGAGCGCGCGGCCGCCGAGAACGCCCTCGCCTACATGGGCCTGGAGGCCGGCACCCCGCTGCGCGAGGTCAGCGTCGACGCCGTCTTCGTCGGCTCCTGCACCAACGGCCGGATCGAGGACCTGCGCGCCGCCGCCGCCGTCGTGGAGGGCCGCCGGATCGCCGACGGCGTACGGATGCTGGTCGTCCCGGGCTCCGTCCGGGTCGCCCTGCAAGCCGTGGAGGAGGGCCTGGACAAGGTGTTCACCGCGGCCGGCGCCGAGTGGCGCCACGCGGGCTGCTCGATGTGCCTGGGCATGAACCCCGACCAGCTCGCCCCCGGCGAGCGCTGCGCCTCCACCTCGAACCGCAACTTCGAGGGCCGGCAGGGCAAGGGCGGCCGGACCCACCTGGTGTCCCCGCAGGTCGCCGCCGCGACCGCCGTCCTGGGCCGTCTGGCCGCACCGTCCGATCTGCCCTCCGACCTGGCGGACACCAACGTGGCTGTGGAGGCCTGAGAACCATGGAGAAGTTCACCACCCACACCGGCCGGGCCGTTCCGCTGCGGCGCTCGAACGTGGACACCGACCAGATCATCCCGGCCCACTGGCTCAAGAAGGTCACCCGTTCCGGTTTCGAGGGCGGCCTTTTCGAGGCCTGGCGCAAGGACGAGTCGTTCATCCTCAACCGGCCCGAGCGACAGGGCGCCACGGTCCTGGTGGCCGGCCCGGAGTTCGGCACCGGCTCCTCCCGCGAGCACGCCGTCTGGGCGCTGCAGAACTACGGCTTCCACGCGGTCATCTCGTCGCGCTTCGCGGACATCTTCCGTGGGAATTCCCTGAAGAACGGACTGCTGACGGTCGTCCTGCCGCAAGAGACCGTGGAACGGCTCTGGGCGCTCACCGAGAGTAACCCTTCGGCCGAGATCACCGTTGATCTGGAAGCCCGCGAAGTCCGGGCCGAGGGCGTCACCGCGTCTTTCGAACTGGACGACAACGTCCGGTGGCGGCTGCTCAACGGGCTGGACGACATCAGCATCACCCTGCGGAACGAGGCCGACATCGCGACCTTCGAAGCGACCCGTCCGGCCTTCAAGCCCCGTACTCTGCCGGTTGCCTGAGATCCCCTCAGAACAAGCATTCTGGCGATCCACCGGATGGCCCGCCTCCCCTTCGGGGGGGCGGGCCATCCGCCGTTCCGGAGCACGAGTTAGCGCCGCGGCCCACCCCGGATTGCCCATTTGGCTTTGCCGGAGAGGGCCCCGCGCAAGTACAACTGCGGGTAGATGGCACAATCAGTACATGCACCGGCACCATGAACCTCCGTACGCGGGCGGCGAACCCGCGGCTCCGGAGTCCGTGGGCCGGGGATCCGAACGCCGAATTGACGATCGGCCGGACGTCGCCTCCGCACCAGCTGAGGGGCCGGACGACCAGGAAGTCGCAGCGCTCTACGCGCTTGTGGCCGAGCGGTTGAAGCAAGCTCACGCCCGCGTGCATGCGCTGAACGTGTCTGCCGATGCAAAGACCGCTCTCTCCCGTCAACTCCTCATCGTCACCGAGACCGCCAAGCGCGATCTTCCGGAGGCGGCAAGGCGGTTGAGTCGCTTTGTACATGACCTCGACGAGGGGCGCCCGCCCGTCGCCTGAGGTCGCCGACGCGCAAATCCATTGCGACACTAGGGTGATTCGCGCGTTTGGTAATTGAAAGTCCGCAGATACATACCTAACGTGCGAAAAGAACGGATGGAATCATCCGGCGCCCGTTTCCGAAGGGGAAGACGTGAACAAGGCTCAGCTTGTCGAAGCGGTGGCCGAGCAGCTGGGCGGTCGCAAGGCTGCCGCAGAGGCCGTCGACGCAGTGCTCGACACCATGGTCCGTGCCGTTGTGGCCGGTGACCGGGTTTCGGTCACTGGTTTCGGCACCTTCGAGAAGGTGGAGCGCTCCGCGCGCTTCGCCCGCAACCCGCAGACCGGCGAGAAGGTCAAGGTCAAGAAGACCTCGGTGCCCCGCTTCCGTCCCGGCCAGGGCTTCAAGGACCTGGTCAGCGGCAGCAAGAAGCTGCCGAAGGAAGGCCCCTCGGTGAAGAAGGCCCCCAAGGGCTCCCTCACCCCGGGCAAGAGCGGCGTCGCCGCCACCCCGGCCGCCAAGCGCGCCGCGACCAAGCGTGCCGCCACGGCCGCCGCCGCCGCTGCTCCGGCCAAGAAGGCCGCCGCCAAGAAGGCGACCACCACGGCCGCGGCCAAGAAGACCACCGCGACCGCGACCAAGAAGACGGCCGCCGCCGCCAAGAAGGCGACCACCACCGCCGCCGCGAAGAAGACCACCGCGACCGCGACCAAGAAGACGGCCGCCGCCGCCAAGAAGGCGACCACCACCGCCGCCGCGAAGAAGACCACCGCGACCGCCAAGAAGGCGACCGCGACGGCCAAGAAGACGGCTCCGGCGAAGAAGACCGCCACCCGCAAGACCACCGCGCGCAAGACTTCTGCCAAGTAGTCCCGCGCAGCGGTCCTCGGACGGCCTTCGGCAGAGAGCCGCGGCACCCCCCTCCGTGAATTGCGGAGACCGGGTCGCCGCGGCTCTTTCGATTTCCGGGCGCTTAGTCAGGATTCTCCGACCGGCGGTGACCAGGCACGGAACGCGAAGGCGGACGTGCCGGACGGCGGGGGAGGAGCAGCGGGGGGACGGCCAGCGGAAGGCGGTCAGCCCGCGGCGGGGTCGGGGAAGGTCTGCAGCGTCACGAAGACCACCCGGCGGGCCTCGCCGGCGCCCTCGGTGCGGATCCGCACCCGCTGGCCCGGCCGCAGCAGTCGCAGACCGCCGGCGTCGAAGGCGGCCGCGTCGAACGGCACCGGGGTCCCGTCGTCGAGCAGCACGGAGCCGGCCCGGGTGGCGGGGTCGAAGGTGAACGCGGTGGCCTGCATGGCAGCAGCATAGCGAGCGGCCCCGACCGGCCGGACGGCGTCCCGCGGGACGCCGGTCAGGCCCGTGCCAGCCGGGCGAACAGACTGCTGGTGTACGGGCCGAGGCCGAGCACCGCGGCCTCGCCGAGGTCCGCGCCGGTGTCGACGTCCCGGCGCACCGACTCCACGTCCGCCAGGCGCAGTTCGAGTGCTCCGCCGGCCGCGTGCCGGGCCCGTGAGCCGTCCCCGAAGGCGGGGGAGAGCGGGCGCCCGGGGGTGCAGGCGAGCAGCGTGGTGCCGAGGCCGGGGGAGTCCGGCAGGAAGGCCCGGCCGTCCGGTGGCACCGCGCCCAGCACCCGGGCCAGTTCGACCGGGCGCAGGGCCGGCAGGTCCGCCGAGAGGGCGGCCAGCGGCGAGCGCGGGGCGAGTGCCAGGGCGGCCGCCGCGCCGTGCACCAGCGCCTCGTTGAGGCCCTCGCCGGGTTCGTCGGCGACCACCACCGCGCCCAGCGCCGCCAGCCGGGCGCCGGCCGCCGCGTCCCGGGTGACCACCAGGACCCGGGCGACGCCCGGGGTGGCCAGTGCGGCGGTGGCGGTGTCGAGCGCGAAGGACAGCGCGAGGTCCGCCCGGTGCGGCCCGGCGTACGGGGCCAGTCGGCTCTTCGCGAGGGCGAGCGGCTTGAGCGGCAGCACCAGCGACCAGTCGGTGGTGGGTGCGGGGGGCGCGACGGGCCCGTTGGGGCGTACGGTGTCCTGGGTCATCGGCGTCATTGTGACGCCGGTCCCGGAGCCCTCGCCAGGCCGTCCGATCTGTGCGGACGTGCGTTTGATCACGCCTGCCGGGCGGGTTGGTGCGGTCGCTCGACAGCCGGTGAGCAGCCGGGCGAGACTGTTCCGCACCCGTGATCCGGGCACCGGTCCCGTACCGGTGCGCGGCACCGGGAGGTTATGACCGCGGCACCCCACGTGCCGCTTCGGATGAGGAGGACCTGGGGTGGCCCGCCGCTCGTACGCCAAGTTCGGCAACGCCGACTACGGCATCTGGTACCGCTTCGCGGCCGTGCTGGTGAAGCCGGTGACGACCGCGCTGGTGAAGCCCGACTGGCGGGGCTGGGAGCACCTTCCGAAGGAAGGCGGCTTCATCGCCGCGGTGAACCACAATTCGATCATCGACCCGGTGATCTACGCGCACTGGCAGTACAACAGCGGCCGTCCGCCGCGCATTCTCGGCAAGTCCTCGCTGTTCTCGATTCCCTTCATCGGATTCATGCTGCGCAAGACCGGCCAGATTCCGGTGTTCCGCGAGTCCACCGATGCCGCGCAGGCTTTCCGGGCCGCTATCGACGCCGTCAACGGCGGCCAGTGCGTGCAGTTCTACCCGGAGGGCACGCTCACCCGGGACCCGGACCTGTGGCCGATGACCGGCAAGAGCGGCGTCGCCCGGGTCGCGCTGATGACCGGCGCGCCGGTCATCCCGGTCGCGCACTGGGGAGCGCACGAGATCATCCCGCCGTACGGCCGGCCGGGCTTCGGGAAGGGCAAGTTCAACCTCTTCCCGCGCCACCGGGTCACCGTGGCGGCGGGGCCCGCGGTGGACCTGAGCAAGTACCGGGGCCAGGAGCTCACCGCCCAGGTGCTGGGCGACGCCACCGAGGACATCATGACGGCGATCACCGCCGTGCTGGCCGACGTCCGCGGCGAGGAGCCGCCGGCCGAGCGCTACGACATGCGCAAGGCCGCCCGGAACCGCGCCGCCGCGGCCGCCGCCGAACGCCGGCGCGCCAAGGGCGGAAACGACGACGAGGAGGGCGGCCGGTGACCCGCTGCGCAGTGATGGGGACGGGCTCGTGGGGCACCGCCTTCGCGATGGTGCTGGCCGACGCGGGCAGTGACGTCGTCCTGTGGGCCCGCCGCCAGGAACTCGTCGACGCCATCAACACCACGCACGAGAACCCGGACTACCTGCCGGGCGTGCCGCTGCCGGGCTCCGTCCGGGCCACCACCGACGCCGCCGAGGCGCTGGCCGGCGCCGACTTCGCCGTCCTGGTGGTGCCCTCGCAGACGCTGCGCGACAACCTGGCCGCCTGGACGCCGCTGATCGAGCCGCAGACCGTGCTGGTGAGCCTGATGAAGGGCATCGAACTCGGCACCGCCAAGCGGATGAGCGAGGTGATCGACGAGGTCACCAAGGTCGGCCCGGAGCGCGTCGCAGTGGTCAGCGGGCCCAACCTGGCCCGGGAGATCGCCAACCGGCAGCCCGCCGCCAGCGTCGTCGCCTGTGCGGACGAGGCGGTCGCCAAGCGGCTCCAGGCGGCCTGCCACACGCCGTACTTCCGTCCGTACACCAACACCGACGTGCTGGGCTGCGAGCTCGGCGGCGCGGTCAAGAACGTGATCGGCCTGGCGGTCGGCATGGCGGCCGGTATGGGGCTCGGCGACAACACCAAGGCGACGCTGATCACCCGCGGGCTGGCCGAGACCACCCGGCTCGGCGAGGTGCTCGGCGCCGACCCGCACACCTTCGCCGGGCTCGCCGGGATGGGCGACCTGGTCGCCACCTGCTCCTCGCCGCTGTCGCGCAACAACACCTTCGGCATGAACCTGGGCCGGGGCATGTCGCTCGCGGAGACCATCGCGGCGACCCGGCAGACCGCGGAGGGCGTCAAGTCCTGCGAGTCGGTGCTCGACCTGGCCCGGCGCAACGGCGTCGACATGCCGATCGTCGAGGCGGTGGTGGACGTCGTGCACAACGGGCGGCCCACCCAGGAGGCGCTCCAGGCCCTGATGTCCCGTTCGGCGAAGGCCGAGCGGCGCTGAGCGGCGCTGACGGCGCGGCGGTGGTCCGGGGCGGTGGCCGGGGGCGGCTGACGCCCCGGAAACCCTTCGCACGGTAGTCTCAAACCCGATATGAGCATCGAACAGTCCTCCCCGAACCCGTCCGCTGCGAAGCCGCGCGTCGCGCTGGTCTTCGGCGGACGCAGCTCCGAGCACGGCGTCTCGGTGGTCACCGCCGGCAGCGTGCTCAAGGCGATCGACCGCGAGAAGTACGAGGTGCTCCCGATCGGGATCACCCCCGAGGGCCGCTGGGCGCTGGTCAGCGACGAGCCCGCCCGGATGGCCATCACCGACGGCCGGATGCCGGACGTCACGGGCGTCGCCGAGTCCGTGGACGGGCAGGTCGCGCTGCCGATCGCCCCGGGCGACCGGGAGGTCGTCCTGAGCGAGCCGGGAAGCACCCCCAAGGCCCTCGGCGAAGTCGACGTGGTGTTCCCGCTGCTGCACGGCCCCTGGGGCGAGGACGGCACCCTGCAAGGCCTGCTGGAGCTGTCCGGCGTGCCCTACGTCGGCAACGGCGTGCTCTCCAGCGCGGTCGGCATGGACAAGGAGTTCACCAAGCGGATCCTGGCCTCGCACGGCCTGGGCGTCGGCCGGTACACCATCGTGCGGCCGCGCGACTGGGAGAGCGAGGCCGGCCGCGCCGCGGTGCGCGAGCGGGCCGCCGAACTCGGCCTGCCGCTGTTCGTGAAGCCCTGCCGGGCCGGTTCCAGCATGGGCATCACCAAGGTCAAGGACCTCGCCGACCTCGACGCCGCGATCGAGGAGGCCCGCCGGCACGACCCCAAGCTGATCATCGAGGCCGGCGTGAGCGGCCGCGAGATCGAGTGCGGCGTGCTGGAGACCGAGGACGGCCCGAAGGCCAGCCTCCCGGCCGAGGTGCTGGTCGGCGACGGCTTCGACTTCTACGACTTCGAGGCCAAGTACATCGACTCGTCCGAGGTGCAGATCCCGGCGAAGCTCGACGACGGGCAGACCGCCGAGATCCGCCGCCAGGCGGTGGCCGCGTTCGACGCGCTCGGCTGCGAGGGCCTGGCCCGGGTGGACTTCTTCCTGCTGGAGGACGGCACCTGGATGGTCAACGAGATCAACACCATGCCCGGCTTCACCCCGATCTCGGCCTACCCGAAGATGTGGGAGGCCACCGGGCTGTCCTACCCGGAGCTGATCGACCGGCTGCTCCAGGCGGCGCTGCGCCGCTCGACCGGCCTGCGGTAGCCGCACGCGGACGACGGAGGGCGGGCCAGGAAGCTCCCGGCCCGCCCTCTCGGCGCCCTCGCGGGCTCAGCCCGGGATGGTGGCCTTCACCGCGCCGGTGAGGGCGGCGGCCGGGTCCAGCGGGCTGGCGTAGACGCCGGCCGGGGAGGTCACCTCGACGTACGCCGCACGCATGGTCGCGACGAAGCGGTAGCCGCCGTCGTCCAGCTTCTGCGACCACCACGTGAGGTCGTCGACCGTCGGCGACATGTCCGCGGCGTGCGGGCCGTTCAGCTCGTCCGGGCGGTCGATCCCGCAGCGCAGCACCGTCCGGGGTGTGGTGTCCCACGCGGCCACGTACGGAGAGGCGGGCGACGGGTCCTTGCGGGCGTGGCCGAGCAGCTCCTGCGGCAGGGCCGCGGCCAGCGCGCGGCAGTACCCGGCCGCCTTGCCGCCCGGCCGGGGGGCCGCCACCGATTCGTCGGCGGAGCCCCAACTGCCGAGCAGCACGACGACCGTGCAGGTCAGGGCGAGCGGCAGGGCCAGCCAGCGGACGGGCGCCGGCAGTGCCGTCAGCGCCCGGGGGATTCGGAGTTCTCTGGCCACCCGCCGATGGTAGCCGGGCCTTACAGGTGCACCACCGGACAGGTGAGGGTGCGGGTGATGCCCTCCACCTGCTGGACCTTGGCCACCACCAGGCGGCCCAGGTCGTCCACGGTGTCGGCCTCGGCCCGGACGATGACGTCGTACGGGCCGGTGACGTCCTCGGCCTGGAGGACGCCGGGAATCTCGGAGATCGACTGGGCCACGGCGGTGGCCTTGCCGACCTCGGTCTGGATCAGGATGTATGCCTGTACCACGGGGACCTCCGGCGGCCGGTTACGGGGATCGCCGCCGTGAGCGCCCGGACGGTCGTCGGGGTGGGAACGGGCTCACCGGCAGTCTGATCACCACGCTACCGCGCGGTGGGCCGGGGAGGGGAGACCCCGACACCCCGGAAGGGCGTACGCTGCGCGCGGGGGCGCGACGGGGACGAGTTCAGTATGGACATGCGAGAGGACGGCAGATGCAGGGGACCGTGGGCGAGCTCGGCGAGTTCGGTCTCATCAGGGAGCTGACCGCCCGGGTGCCGCTCACCGACGCGGTCGACCTCGGCCCCGGTGACGACGCCGCGGTGGTGAAGGCCCCGGACGGCCGGGTGGTGGCCACCACGGACGTCCTGATCGAGAACCGGCACTTCCGCCGGGACTGGTCCACCGCCTACGACGTGGGCCGCAAGGCCGCCGCACAGAACCTCGCCGACGTGGCCGCCATGGGAGCGGTGCCCACCGCGATACTGCTCGGCCTGGTCGCCCCCGCCGACCTGCCCACCACCTGGGCCACCGAGCTGATGGACGGGCTGCGCGACGAGTGCCAGGTGGCCGGGGCGACGGTGGTCGGCGGCGACGTGGTGCGCGGCGACACCGTCACGCTGGCCATCACGGCGCTCGGCGACCTCCAGGGGCGCGCCCCGGTGACGCGCGCCGGTGCGCAGGTCGGCGACGTGGTCGCGGTGACCGGCTGGCTCGGCTGGTCGGCCGCCGGACTCACCGTGCTGCAACGCGGCTTCCGCTCCCCCCGCGCCTTCGTCGAGGCGCACCGCCGGCCCGAGCCGCCGTACCACGCGGGCCCGGCCGGCGCCGAGTTGGGCGCGACCTCGATGATCGACGTGAGCGACGGACTGGTCGCCGACCTCGGCCACGTGGCCCGGGCCAGCGCGGTGGACATCGACCTGAAGGCCGCCGACTTCGACGTCCCGGCGCAGATGGCCGACATCGGACAGGCGGTCGGGGTGGACCCGTTGGTCTGGGTGCTGTCCGGCGGCGAGGACCACGCGATCGTGGCGACCTTCCCGCGAGGGGTCCAACTCCCGGCCCGCTGGCGGGTGGTGGGCGAGGTGACCGGCCGCCCCCGGGGCAGTCGCAGCGGCCGGGTGACGGTGGACGGCGCGCCCTGGGACCGGGTCGGCGGCTGGGACCACTTCGCCGAGTGACGGGCGGCCGCGCCGATTGTCGTACGGCACACGGCGGGTGACCCCCGGACACCGGCGCGCGGCGGGCGGCGCGTGACCCCCGCACTCGCGGCGCACGGGCTTCGCGGGTCCGTTTTGCGTAGGCTGGCGACAACCGAGCCCGCCCGCCGTCTGGTGTGGGTGGTCTGAACCACTGCGAGCGGGAGCGCACCCAGTCATGCGTATCGGTGTACTGACCAGCGGCGGCGACTGCCCCGGCCTCAACGCGGTGATCCGCTCCGTCGTGCACCGGGGCACGGACGTGCACGGCGACGAGATCGTCGGCATCCTGGACGGCTTCCTCGGCCTGATCGAAGGCCGCACCCGGCCGGTCTCGCACGACGACGTCACCGGCCTGCTCACCCTCGGCGGCACCGTCCTGGGCTCCGCCCGGGTGCAGCGCGAGCGGATCTCCTGGGCGGTGGAGAACGCGAAGACGCTGGCCCGGGACATCGGCATCGACGCGCTCATCGCGATCGGAGGCGAGGGCACGCTGACCGCCGCCAGGCTGTTCAGCGACGCCGGACTGCCGGTCGTCGGGGTGCCCAAGACCATCGACAACGACATCAACGCCACCGACGCCACCTTCGGCTTCGACACCGCGGTGCACGTCGCGACCGAGGCGATCGACCGGCTCAAGACCACCGCGGAATCCCACCAGCGCGTCATGGTCGTCGAGTTGATGGGTCGTCACACCGGCTGGATCACCCTCACCGCGGGCATGGCCGGCGGCGCGCACGGCATCCTCATCCCGGAGAAGCCCTTCGACATCGAGGCGGTGGCCCGGATGGTCGACGACCGCTTCGACCGCGGCAAGAAGTTCGCCATCATCGCCGTCGCGGAGGGCGCCGCCCCGATGCCCGGCACCATGCGCTTCGACCACGGCGAGGTCGACCAGTACGGCCACCGGACCTTCGGCGGGATCGGCAACCGGCTCGCCCACGAACTGGAGAACCTGCTCGGCAAGGAGGCCCGCCCGGTCATCCTCGGGCACACCCAGCGCGGCGGCACCCCGACCGCCCGGGACCGCGTGCTCGCCACCCGCTTCGGCTGGCACGCCGTCGAGGCCGTCCACCAGGGCGCGTTCGGCCACTTCACCGCGCTGCGCCGGACCGGGATCGAGCTGGTGCCGATCGCCGACGCGGTGACCCGGCTGAAGACGGTGCCGGAGGACCGCTGGGTGGAGTCCGAGGCCGTGCTCTGAACGCGCGCAGGTAGATTGCCGCGCTCCGAACGCGCGCAGGTAGGTTGACCTCATGGCCCACCCGTCTCCCACCCCCGCCCTTGGCCGTCGCGCTGCGCGCGGCCCCTCTACTGCCCCTCCCCGTGTGCTCACCGTCGCCGGCTCCGACTCCGGCGGTGGCGCCGGCATCCAGGCCGACCTCAAGGCGATGCTCGCCCTCGGCGTCCACGGCATGAGCGTGATCACCGCCGTCACCGCGCAGAACTCGCTCGGCGTCCAGGGCTACTGGGAGCTGCCCGCCGAGGCCGTCCGGGCGCAGTTCCGCAGTGTGGTCGACGACATCGGGGTGCAGGCCGTGAAGACCGGCATGCTCGCCTCGATCGAACTGGTCGAGACCGTCTCCGAACTGCTGGCCGGGGTGGACGCCCCGGTGGTCGTCGACCCGGTCGGCGTCTCCAAGCACGGGGACGCCCTGCTGGCCGCCGAGGCCGTCGCCACCGTCCGCGAGCGGCTGCTGCCGGTCGCCACCCTGGCCACCCCCAACCTGCACGAAGTGACCCAGCTCACCGGCCGGACCGTCGAGGGCGAGGGGCAGATGCTGGACGCCGCCAAGGCGTTGCTCGACCTCGGGCCGCGCTGGGCGCTGGTCAAGGGCGGCCACCTGGAGGGCGAGGCCGCGGACCTGCTCTACGGCGGGCCCGGCGAGGTGCACTGGTACCGGGCGCCGCGCTACGACAACCGGCACACCCACGGCACCGGGTGCACCCTGGCCAGCGCGATCGCGGCCGGGCTGGCCAAGGGCGAGTCGCTGCCGGAGGCGGTCGGCTCGGCCAAGGCGTACATCACCGGCGCGATCGCCGGTGGCTTCGCGCTCGGCGCCGGGATCGGCCCGGTCGACCACGCCTGGCGCTGGCGCGGCCCCGGCCCGGGGGGGGGGGCCCGGGGGCGCCCCCCCCCCCCCCCGCTCGGCGCGTGGCACAGTGAGGG
>NZ_JBHWIJ010000149.1:0-9874 GCF_042732255.1 Kitasatospora sp. NPDC059803
CGGCGCGGGTGGGTGGGTCGCGCCCCCCCCCCCCGGCGCCCCCCCCCCGGGCACCCGGGCCGCCGGCCCCGCGGGCCCGGGGGCCCCCCCCCGGGCCCGGGCGCCGGGCTACCAGGGGGTCGCGGCGGGCCGGGCGTTGGTGCCCGGGGCCTGCGCCGGCCTGGGCGCGGGGTTGGCTGTGGGCCGGGTGGCGGGGGCGGGCCGGGAGGCGGGCGCGGGCCGGGTGGCGGGGGCGCCGAAGTCGCCGACGTCGTCGGAGGAGGAGGTGCGGATGGCCCGGGGCGCGGAGGGCTGCAGGGAGTCGGCGGCGCGCACGGCCCGGACGGGGGCGAGGGCGGGGGCCGGGGCGAGGCTCTGGTCGAGGCGGACGACGAAGTTGACGTAGTCCAGGGGCTTGTCGGGCCAGTGGCAGTCGTTGCTGGTCAGCAGGCGGCTGCGGACGCCGTCGCGTTCGGTGACGGGTCCGGGGGTGACGCGCAGGTTCGGCTGCCAGCTGCGGCCCCACAGGTGGTGTTCCAGGGTCAGCGTCCAGCTGTCCTCGTCGACTTCCAGGGTGGCGCCGACCCGGCCGGGCAGAATCCGGGTGCCGTAGGGGCCGCGCACCACCGCGCGCTGGTCGAAGCTGGCGTTCTTGCCGACCACGGTGATCCGCCATGCGCCGTGGAACCTGAGCATCGCCGCACTCCTGACGTCCTGGCGCGCCGTCCGGGCGGGCGCGCTTCCGTCGGGGTCAACGGCTGCGGGGCGGTGGGCGGCTCAGCGGTGGGCGGCTCAAAGGGCCGGGCCGGCCGGGGCGGGCGGCGCGGACCCGGCTCGGGCGGTTCGGGCCCGGTTCAGGCGGCGTCGGGGCGGGCGGCGGGCCGGGCGGGGAGGGGCTCGCCGGGGACGCGCTCGCCGGGGGCGGTGTGGGCGAGCGCCGGGTAGCCGTGCGCGGTGAGGACGAGGTCGGCGTAGCGGCGGTCGTCGAAGGGGACGCCGTGGCGCCGGAGCAGGTCGAACAGTTCGGCGAGGCGGCGGTGTTCGGTGCCGCGCGGCAGCCCGTCGCGGGTGGTGCCCAGGATGCCGAGGACCGGCCCGTACAGGCGGGCGCCGCGGGCGATGCGAGCGGCGCGGGCGGTCCGGCGGGGTGCCGGGGTCAGGCGCAGCAGCAGGACGAGCCGGTGGGCGCCGGAGTCGGCGTCCTGCCCGGCGTCCATCGTGAGGCCCTGGATGTCGCGCCACCGGTAGCGGCGCGGGACGAACGCCCGGACGAGGGTGAGGCCGTGGTCGTCGGCGCGCAGCCAGAAGCCGTACGGGACGGGCAGGGCCACGCCCAGGACGGCCGCGCTCGACAGCAGCAGCGCGGGGACGGCGCCCATCCGGCCGGCGGCCCCGGTGTCGGCGAGCACGACGCCCATCGCCAGGGCGAGCACGCAGCCGACGGGGGCGCCGGCGGCTCGCCACAGGAAGCCCAGCCGCACCGTCTGGTGTCGCGGCGCCGTGTTCACGGGCGCTCCCTTCCCATGTCGTGCCGTCGGTGGGGCCGGCCGGTCCGGCCGGTCCCGTCTCGGGTGTCGATGCCTGGTGGTCCCAGGGGAGTCGGTCACACTACCGGCCTGCCGAGATCATTCGGATGATCCGGGGGAAACGTCAAATGTCTTTAACACGAACGGACTTGATGGCCAGTCAGCTCGATCGGACGGCCTGCGGTCCAGGATGTCAGCCACCGGTGGAGGGGTCAACTGACGTTGATTGGCGGTATCTTGTGATCCACGCCAGCTGATGCCGTTGGGTTATCGTGACCTGGCCGGCCCTGCCCGCCCGCCAGGAGGAGACGCGCGGGGCCCCGGTGAGGAGGGCGGGCCATGGCGGAATCGAACCGGGAGGACGGACCGGTGGAACTGTCCGGGCTCGCGGCCAGGATCGAGGCGCTGTTCCACACCGTCCGCAGGCCCGACCGCGAGCAGTACACCAACGAAGAGGTCGCCCGGGCCTGCCGCGAGGCGACCGGGGAGTCGTTCTCCACCACCTACCTGTGGCAGCTGCGCACCGGGCGCCGGGACAACCCGACCAAGCGCCACCTGGAGGCGCTCGCCCAGTTCTTCCAGGTCCCGCCCGCGTACTTCTTCGACGAGCGGCAGGGCGCGGAGATCGCCAAGGAGCTCGCCCTGCTCGGCGCGCTGCGCGACGCGGGCGTGCGCAGCCTGGCGCTGCGCGCGGTCGGCCTCTCCTCCGAGGGCCTGGACACGGTCAGCGAGCTGATCGACGTCATCGCCCGCCGGGACGCGGCCCGCCGGCACCCGGCGCCCTGACGCCGGCGGCGCGGACGGGCGCGCGGACGGGGGTACGGGCCGCGGGCGGGGCGGACGGAGTCCGGGGCCAGGAAGACGGGGGCCAGGCACGGAGGCGGAACCACGGCGGTCGGGAGATCGGGGGGAACGGGGCCGCTGATCGAGAAGGGGAACACAGCGTGCGGGACGACAGGTGCTACCGATCGGCGCTGCGCCGCTGCCGGCGGATGGCCGAACAGCTGGAACTGCCAAGCCCGTTCGACACCACCGTGCTACTGGAGCAGATCGCCCGCCGGCGGGGGCGGCCGATCGACCTGCTGCCGGTGGCCGCCCGGCCCAACGCGCCCTGCGGGCTGCTGGTGTCCACCCGGGAGGCGGACTACATCCTGTACACCGCCGACACCAGCGCGCTGCACCGCCGGCACATCCTGGTCCACGAGATCGCCCACCTGCTCCTGGACCACGCCGGCTCCGCGCCGCTCGGCCCGGCCGCGGACCTCCTGCCGCACCTGTCCCCCGACCTGGTCCGGCGGGTGCTCGGGCGCACCGGCTACGACGAGCCCCAGGAGCGCGAGGCCGAGCTGCTGGCCTCCCTCATCCTCAGCCGGGCCGCCAAGGCCGACGCCGCGCACCCGCCCGGCCCCGCCCCGCACCCGGACTCGCTGGACGTCCTGGACGTCCTGCTCACCGGCGAGCCCGGGCCCGGACCCGCCGGCGACCGGGCGGCCGACGGTCGGGCGGCGGGCGGTCGGGCGGCCGGCGACCGGGCGGCGGGGCGTCCGTGAGCGGCCTCGTCCTCTACGGCGTCGCGCTGTTCTTCGCCCTGAGCGCCTGGCACTTCGCCCGCGGCCGCCGGACCAACCCGCGTGCCATCGCCCGCTACAGCTGCTACGCCACCGCGCTGCTCGCCGCCGCCCTGCTGCTGCTCGCCCCGCCCACCGTCCAGGCCGCCGACCGGCTGCACCGGCTCGGGATCGCGCCCGCCCTGCCCGTCCTGCTCGGCGACACGCTGCGCATCGGCGCGGCCTGCGCGATCCGGCTGCTGGCCGGTGTCCTACGCGATCCCGAACTTCCCCGCCGCGCGGTGCGGCGCCAGCTGGCCCTGCTGGCCGGTGTCCTGGGGGTGCGGGCGGTCCTGTTCGTCGCCGCCGCGCCGGGCCTGGATGCCTCCGACCTCACCGCCGCGCCCTCCACCGGCGCCCGCCTGGCGCTGGCCGGGTACACCGCCGCCGGCGTGCTCTACCTCGCCTACTGCCTCACCGCCCTGCTGCGCCAGCTCGCCCGGCTCGCCCGCGCCGCCGCGCCCGGGCGGCAGCGCAGCGGGCTGCGGCTGCTCACCCTGAGCCTGGTCGCGGGCCTGCTGTGGAACGCCTGGGGCGTCGACGACGTCGTCCAGGCGGCGGCCACCGGCACCCAGGCCGGCGCCGAGGACGCCCTGTGCGGCGTCCTGGGCCTGCTGTGCGTGGCACTGCTGGCGACCGGCCTGGGCACCACGGTGTGGCCGGCCGCGCACGCCGCCGTCCGCGGCTGGCTGCGCGCCCACCGCCGCTACCGGGCGCTGGCCCCGCTCTGGCGGGACCTGCACACCGTGCTGCCGGAGATCGCGCTCGCCCCGGCCAGCCGGCTGCCGCTGCTGCCGCCGCGCGACCCGCAGTTCGCCCTGTACCGGCGGATCATCGAGATCCACGACGCCCGGCTGATCCTGCGCCAGCACCTCGACCCGCGCACCCCGCGGTGGCTCGCCGCCGCCACCTCGCGCTTCCCCCCGTCCGCCGCCCGGGCCGATGCCACCGCCGAGGCCGCCGCACTGGCCGCCGCACTGGAACGCGCGGCCGCCGGCGTCCGGCCCAACCCCGACACCCCGCGCACCGCCCCGGCGGCCGAACCGCCGCACGCCCTGGGGCCGGACCTGGAGTCCGAGGCCGACCACCTGGCCCACCTCACCCGCGTCTACGCCACCTGCCCGGCCGTCGCCGAGGTCCGCGCCCGTGCCCGCGCCGCCGCCCCCTCCCCCAGCGCCCCCGACCCCGACCCGGTCGCGAGCCCCGTGCGGTGAGCCGCCGGACCGGCCGGGGGCCACCCGGCCGGTGGAACGGCGGGAGCGGGCCGGGGCGGCGGCCGCTACCGGCGGACGGCCGCCAGCGAGCGCAACTGCACGTGGACGGCGCCCGGTTCGGTGCCGGTCAGCGCGGCGACCTCGGCGGCGGGCAGGGCGAGGACCAGGTGCAGCAGCAGGACGTCCTGCTGGGGGGCAGTGAGGTGGGCGACCGGGCCGAGCGGGCGCGGGCCGGCCAGGGCGCAGACGCGTCGGCGGACCGCCTGCCAGGCGCAGGCGGCCGGGCTGGCGGTGGCCAGGGCGTCGAGCCAGTGGCCGCTGAGGTCGTCGAAGGCGCCCTGGACGGCCAGCGGGGCGTCGGCCGCGGGGAGCAGCAGGGCGGCGTAGTCGAGGTAGTGGCGCAGGTGGAGGTCGTACAGCGCCCACAGGCCCAGCGCCGGTCCGGTGGCGGTGGTCATGGCGGTGGTCGTGGCGTTGGCGGTGGTCGGCTGTCGTGGTGGTGTCGGCATGGTTGATTCCCGAGGTGGCGCGGGTGGGTGCTGGTCCGCGGACGGGGCGCTGGTGGCGCGTTCCCGTCCGCGGACCGGGTCACACGAGTACCGGCGGGCCGCCGCCGGTGCCGTCGCGGCCCGTCGCAGCGGAGTGGCCGGAGTGGCCGGAGTGGCCGGGTTGGCCGGCCTCCTCGGCGCGGTCGGCGGCCAGGCTGTTGCGCAGGGTCACCCACAGTTTGAACAGGATGTCCGTCGGGGTGCCGCTGCTGGAGGACTGCATGGCCCGGGTGAACTCCCGTTGGTACGTACGGGAGTTGACCGGTGCCGAGGTGCGGGCGTTGTTCGTCCGCTCCCAGGCCGCCGCCCACAGTGCGCGGCGGGCCTCCTTGACCCCGCAGACCTCCATGTAGGTGAGGAACACCGCCTTGCGCAGCGGGGCCTCACCCCTGAGGACCAGCGCCAGGGTGCTGGAGGGCAGGCGCCCTCCCCCGGCCCGGGCCCGGCGGTCCAGCTCCTCCAGGGAGGGCCAGTCGGCCTTGCGCCGCATCTCGTGCATCGCCCGTCGCAGGTCGGCGAGGGAGTCGACCTGCTCGGGGTTGAGCCGTCGGGGCGCCCGGCGCTGGGTCCCGGAGGGGCGCGGGACGTGGGCCCAGTAGTTGGCCAGGGTCCACTTGCGGCGGGCCGCCTTGAGGTCGCCGTCGCAGGCCCGGGTGAGGGCCTCGACGACCTCCCAGTTCGGCATGGTCCGGCCGCTGGTGGCCCGTTGCAGGGTGGTCGGGTGGTAGTTGGTCCGGTCGGCGAGCTGACGGTAGGTCAGCCCCGCCTCTTCACGCTGCTCGCGCAGCAACGCGGCGAGCCGGCCCAGGGCCGGCTCGGTCGCCGCGATCGGTTTCTCCTGGCGTCCCATCGCGGTCCGGCGTTCCTTCTAGGCCCGCCCCTGCTGGAGCCTGGCATTCAACAGCAGTCCGCCGGTGGCCAGTTCGAGCGCCGCTCCCGCCGACATGCCCGTCCTCACCAGGGCGGCGGCCACGACGACCACGACGACGACCACGGCCGTCCGCACGGGGCCGGACGGCCAGGGCAGGCCCGGTCGCGGCGGCGCCGGGTGGCCGGCGGTGCAGTGGGCGGGGGCGCGCTTCTTCTTCCGCTTCCTCGTCATCGAGGACCTCCTATATCACCGTCTACTCCAACGGACGGGAACTTCGGTGGTTGGCGTCACGCGAGGAACCCGTTTCGCGCAACACTCTGTCAGGCGTACGGGTGATTCCCAATCGGTTCGGTGAACATCGCGAAGATTGATGCGCCAGAATCCCGGGCCCGGCCCGCGATCTCGTCACAACCCTGTGACATCAGTGCAGTTCAGGAACTCGAAACCGGAATTTGATGCATTTTTGTGCAACTCGCCCTTGTAGCCGTCCTGGCTGAATGTGACGATGTGCAGCAGCGTCATCCAGACCTGCGGGTCAGGAACCCGGGGGCGCTGTCTACTCCAAATTCTCGGGAACACCGGCAGCGGGCCGTGTTGGCGCATGGGCCCGTCCGAACAGCAGAGACCGCCCGGCCCCAGCGGCCCGAGCGGTCTCTCTGTGTTTGTCCGCCGGGGAAAAGGGCGGCGGCCGGCGGACACGGCAGCCGACGGAAGGGGTTTCCGGGAAGCGGTGGTCCGGAATCCGGTGGCCCGGGGCAGCGGGGTGTTGGCACAGTGGGCCCCATGACGACTCCCGATGATGGTGGCGCGTTCGTCCCCGGCCTGGAGCTGGCTCGGACGCTGCACGAGGAGGCCGTGCGCCCGCTGCTGGCCGAGGCGTTCCCCGGACTCGGGTACGCGGCGGCGCGGGTGGGCGCGGGCTCGGAGGTGCTGGGCTTCGACACCGCCCGCTCGACGGACCACGACTGGGGCCCGCGCCTGGAACTGTTCCTCTCCCCCGGCGACGCCGCCCGCCACGGGAAGCGGCTGCGCGAGGTGCTGGCGCACCGGCTGCCCCGGCAGGTGCGCGGCCGCTCCACGCACTTCCGGCGCGGCCCGGACCCGCTCGACCCGGTGCGCCACCCCGACTGGACCGAGGGCCCGGTGGACCACCTGGTCGAGGTCCACGACGTGCCCTCCTGGCTGGCCGCCCGGCTGGGCCCGGCGGCGGCCGGGTGGTACCGGACGGACCCGGGGGCCGGCGACTGGCTGGCACTGCCGCAGCAGCGCCTGGCCGAGGTGACCGGCGGCGCGGTGTTCCACGACGGCCCGGGCGACCTCACCGCGGCCCGGCGCCACCTGGCCTGGTACCCGGAGCAGGTGTGGCGCTACCTGCTGGCCTGCCAGTGGCGCCGGATCGAGCAGGAGGAGGCGTTCGTCGGGCGCTGCGCCGAGGTCGGCGACGAGCTCGGCTCGATGGTGGTGGCCGCCCGCCTGGTCCGGGAGGTGATGCGGCTGTCCCTGCTGATGGAGCGCCGCTACGCCCCGTACGGCAAGTGGCTGGGCAGCGCGTTCGGGCGCACCGGCGCCGCCGGGGAGCTGGGGCCGCTGCTGCACGGCGCGCTGACGTCCAGTCATTTTGCGGAGCGGGAGCGGTACTTGTGCGAGGCGTACGAGGCCGCGGCCCGCCGGCACAACGCCCTGGGGCTGACCGCACCGCTGGCGGCGGCCCGCCGGCCGTTCCACGGCCGCCCCTACCTCGTCCTGGACGCCGGCCGCTTCGCCCAGGCGCTGCTGGAGACGGTCACCGACGCGCGGCTGCGCGCCCTGCCGCCGGTGGGCGGCGTGGACCAGTGGACGGACAGCACCGACCTGCTCGGCCTGCCGCAGGCCGTCCGGACGGCGGTCGGCGCCCTCGGCTGAACCCGGCGGCCGGCGGAATTCGGGTACGGCGGCGCATTGCGGTGCGGGCCGCCGCCGGGCCAGCCTGTGGGGCGGACGCCGCGACCCGCGCGGACGCCACCCGGCCCGAGAGGACCCCGCCCGGTGAACGGCTTCGAGTACCTGCTCGGCATGCTGCTGGCCCAGCCCGTACGGGCCCGGGACGCGCTGCGCGCCCGCCTGCCCACCACCCGCCGGCTGCGCGCCCTGGCCTCCTCGCCGCAGGTCGAGGCGCTGCGGGCCGCCGAGCGCGAGCGGATCCGCCGGATGGTCGAGGGCCTGGCCGCGGTGGAGGGTGTGGCGCACCTGCTGACCCGCGTCGCCGACCACTGCGACCGCCCCGCCTCGCTCGGCCTGCTCACCACCACCGCCGAGGGCCGCGGCGTGCTGGTCTGCCGGATGAGCGCCGCCGCCTACTTCGCCACCGGCGAGGACATCACCGCCGTCCTGCCCAGGATCGAGGCGGCGGGCCTGGCCGACTGGGGCTTCCCGAACACCTGGGGCGACGAACCGCCGTACTCACCGGGCACGGTCGCCTACGCGCTGCGCTACCACCGCGACCGCGGCCTCTTCCCCGACGGCCGGCGGATGCCCGGCCCGAGCCTGTCCACCGCCGACGCCACCCTGGCCTGGGACCTGCCCGGCATCCCCCGCCCGGACCCGTACTGGCCGCGCCCGGGCAGCGACGTGTACTTCCGGCACGAGCAGATCCCGCCGGACGGCGACCCGGCCGCGCTGCTGCGGGCCGCCCGCGCCGAGGGGCGGGGCCCGGTGCTGGTGCTCACCTTCGGCCGCAACTGGACGGACACCTGCACGTACCACGCCGTGCCGCGCAGGCGCGGGCGCGGGCGCGGGCGCGAACCGGGCGGTGCGCCCCGGGGGGGGGGGGGGGGGGCGCCCCCGCCCCCCCCCCCGGGGGGGGGGGGGGCGCGCGCGCGGGCGCGCGGGGGGGGGTGCACGCCCCCGGCGGTCCCGGCCCGGCGGGGGCGGGGGCGCGGGCGCCAACGGGGATGCGCCCCCGGGGGGGCCGGGGGCGCCCCCCCCGCCCCCGCGCACGGTTCAGGCGCTCAGCACTGGGGCCGGCGGCCGTGGTTGGCCCCGCGCCGGGCCCGGGCCTTCTTCTTGCGGCGACGCTTCGACGACATGGCCACTCCTCTCGCAACCAGGACACCCCCGGCCTCCACCGTTCCACACCCGGCCCGCACCGGCCCGCCGGGAGCGGCCGTCACGGGCCCCGGGCGGGGGCTCAGGCGGGGGCTGGGCCCCGGGCGGGGCCTCAGGCGGGGGCGGCGCTGCGGTCGAGGGCGGCGCGCCAGGCGGGGCTGTCGACGTAGTGGTTGTCGAAGCGCCCGGCGGAGGCCGCGATCGCGCCCGGGTCGGTCTCGCCGCGCATCACGCGGCCCAGCAGGCGCAGGTAGTCGAAGCGGTCCATGCCCGGGGTGAACACGAACAGGACGTCGGCCTCGGCGCCCGGGGCGGCGGCGAAGGCGTGCGGGGTGTGCGGCGGCACGGCGAGGAAGTCGCCCTCGCCCAGGATCGTGACCTCCTCGCCGACCAGCACCTGCAGCGAGCCGCCGATCACGAAGAACAGCTCCCACGCCCGGGTGTGGAAGTGCGCGGGGGCCCCGACGGCGCCCTTGGCGAAGGTGGAGCGGTAGCTGGTGAACCCGCCCTCGGTGTGCGCCGAGTCGGCGAGCAGGGTCATGGTGCTGCTCGGGTCGGCGCAGGTCTCGGCCTCGGCGTGGCGGGTCAGCACGGGGGCGGCGGTGGCGGTGTTACTCGTCGTCGTCATGGGACCAGGCTAGGACCGGAAAGACCCGCTATCAGGTGGCAATTGAATGCCACTTTCACGGGTCAATTCCCAGGCCGGCGGCCGCTGGCAGACCGGCAGACCGGCCCGATGACGACGGGCGATCTTCTGCGGCACCAGGACGAACGGCGGGCCGAGGCCGCGTCCGCCTGACCCGT
Source organism: Kitasatospora sp. NPDC059803 (assembly GCF_042732255.1). Classification (NCBI taxonomy): domain Bacteria; kingdom Bacillati; phylum Actinomycetota; class Actinomycetes; order Kitasatosporales; family Streptomycetaceae; genus Kitasatospora; species Kitasatospora sp. NPDC059803. The sequence continues at coordinate 9,634 of NZ_JBHWIJ010000149.1, forward strand.
CCGTCCGTGCTACTCCCCCGGGCCCGCCTCCCGTCAACGCGGACGGCGCGGGGGCATCCGTTCGGGGGGCGGACGTGCGGCGCGGGCCGCTGTGCCCGTAGCGTCGTCGCTGCACACGGCGTAGGACGCGGGGAGGGTGTCGGCGATGGCGGGAGTGCCGGTCATGAGGGGTGGGCGGCGGCCCGGGCGGGGGGGGGCGGCGCCGGCGGGGGGGGGGGGGCGGGGGGGGCGGGGCGCCCCC
>NZ_JBHWIJ010000149.1:9884-19385 GCF_042732255.1 Kitasatospora sp. NPDC059803
GGCGGCGCGGTTGTTGTGGTGGGGCGGGGGGGGGGGGGGGGGGGGGTGTGGGGGGGGGGGGGGGGGTGGGGGGGGGGGGGGGGGGGGGGGGGGCCCGGCCCCCCCCCCCCCGGCCCTGGCGGTGGCGGCGGCGCTGCTGACGGCGTCCGCCTGCGGCGCCTCCCCCGTGCCGGACGGCGCGGCCGACGACGCGGTCGCCGCCGCCGACGGGCGGCCGCTCGCGCTGGTCTACCGGGGCCCGGCGGCCTGCGAGGGCTGCCCGGAGGCGGCACGGAAGCTGCTGGAGCGCGACGGCTTCGCGGTGCGCTACGTCGGGCCCGAGGAGCGGCTGCGCTTCGGCGCGGGCGTGCTGGCCGGCGCCGCGCTGTACGTGCAGCCGGGCGGCACCAACGGGCAGGAGGTGAGCACCGCGTGGGGCCTGCTGCAGCGCGACCCCGGCTTCTCGCCGGAGCTGGTGCGCGACTTCGTCCGGGGCGGCGGGCGCTACCTGGGCCTGTGCATGGGCGGCTACCTGGCCGGCGACCCGGGCTACGACCTCCTGCCGGGCGACTCCGGGCAGTACATCCACTCCCGGGGGGCGACCGTCACCGACGAGCAGGACCGCCTCGTCGACGTCGCCTGGCGCGGCCGCCCGCAGCGGATGTACTTCCAGGACGGCCCGTACTTCGACGTCGACGGCCCGGGCGTGGACGTCCTGGCCCGCTATTCCAACGGCCGCGCCGCCGCCGTCACCGCCCCCTACGGCGCCGGCCGGGTGGCGGTCAGCGGCCCGCACCCGGAGGCCCCCGCGGACTGGTACCGCGACTACCACCTGCCCGACGAGTCGAAGACCGGCCTGGGCCTGGGCGCCGACCTGCTGCACGACCTGATGGCGGCGGCCCCCTCGTCCTGACGTTCCGTCAACTCGCCTGCGGGTGAGCTGCGGTGTCACGCCCGCTCGGCGGGTCCGGCGGGGAACTCGGCGCGCAGCCGGGTGCGGGTGCGCATCAGGATGCGGCCGAGCATGTTCCTGCCGGTGCCGGTGCGTCCGCGCCCCCAGTAGTGGTCGGTGCCGGTGTCCTCGACGAGTTCCTCGTCGCCGGTGGCGAGCAGGACGGCGCGGATGTCCGGGTGCTCCCGGAACTTGGCCGCCACCGCCCGGCGCATCACGTCGTCCTTGACGCGCTCCCAGTCGCGGCGCAGCGGTCCGGCCGGGTCGCGGCCCAGTTCGGCGGCGCGCAGCGGGGTGCGGGCGCGGCGGACGAGGTCGGCGTGGCGGGTGCCGGCGAACTTCTGGGCCTGGAAGTAGTGCTCGGAGGTGGGCCAGAGGTGTCCGTCGAGGTGGAGGGGGTGGGGGGAGAAGTTGGAGAAGCAGCCGTGCGGGGCTTCGTCGGCGCCGTAGAAGTAGATGGTCATCGGGGCCTCGTGGAGGGGTCGTTGGCGGGAGCCGTACGGTCGCAGGCGTGCGGCCGCGCCCGCAACCGGTTTTCGTCCGGTCGCGGGCGCGGGCTCGACGGGCCTCGGCGCGGGCTCGGCGCGGTTCACGTGGTGCTCCGTCAGCGGGACGGTGCGCAGCGGGAGCCCCCGGGGCCGGTCGGTGGCGCTACCGCCCGGCGGGGTGCAGGACGCGGTCGGCCACCAGGTCCGGCCGGTCGGTCGGCAGGGCGTGGCCGGCGCCGGGCACGATCTCCGTCCGGGCCGAGGGCACGAGGCGGCCGAGGCGCTCGGCGACCGCGTGCGCGTCGTGCATGGCGCTGCGCTCCCCGAGCAGGAACAGTGCGGGGACGTCCAGGCGGCGCAGTTCCTCGTCGGACAGGACCGGGGGCACCGGGAGCGCGCGGCGGAACCCCATCGACGCGCGCATCAGGGCCATCAGTTCGGATTCCAGGATGGCGCTGTTGCCGACCAGGCGGGCCAGCCGGGGGCGCAGCGCCCGCGGCGCGGTGGCGGCGAGGCCGCCGGCGATCACCCAGGCGTAGAACCGGGCGCCCATGTCGGCGAAGCCCGCCGGGTCCACCAGGGTGAGGGAGGCGACCCGCCCGGGGTGGTGGATCTGGTGGTGGAGCGCCAGCCAGCCGCCGTAGGAGCAGCCGACGACCTGGGCGTCCGTCACCTCCAGTGCGGCCAGGAGTTCGTCCAGCCAGGCGGCCGCGTCCCGGCCGTCGGCGATCGGGGCGCTCTGCACGCTCGCGCCCGGTTCGCCGACCGTGTCGACGGCGATGACCGGGCGGTGGCGGGCCAGCGTGTCGATGTAGCGGTGCCACATCAGTGCGTTTCCGCCCGAGCCGGGCAGCAGCACGATCGGCTCGCCGTGCTGCGGGCCGGTCCGGTAGACGCGGGTGGTCCCGAACGCGGTCGGGAGGTCCAGCGCCGTCCGAGGCCCGGGCCACAGTTCCGTCAGGGCCCGCTCGTAGGCGGCGCGAAACCGGTCCCCGGCCTGGTCGTTCTTGAACTGGCTGATTCGCATGATACATGTGTATCACGGCATGATACGGGTGTACCAGGGAGGTCGCACATGAACGCGCGGGTCGATCACGAGGAACGCCGGCGGCAGATCGCCGAAGCACTGCTGCGCATCGCCGACACCCAGGGGCTGCAGGCGGCCAGCATGCGGGCGGTCGCCACCGAGGCGGGCGTCTCCCTGCGGCTGGTGCAGTACTACTTCACGACCAAGGAGGGGCTGCTGCTGGACGCGCTGGAGCGGCTCGGCGCCCAGCTCCAGGCCCGCATGGCGGCGTGGATCACCGCGGCCGCCACCCCGCCCACGCCGCGCGGCCTGGTGACCGCGGTCCTGTCCAGCATCCTGCCCACCGACCCGGAGAGCCGCCGGATCACCCGCACCTACGCCGCCTACTACACGCTGGTGCTCAGCGATCCCGCGCTGGTGGAGAAGCACGGGACGCCCCAGCCCGACCTGCTGGAGGGCTTCCTCGCCAAGCAGGTCCGCACGGCCCAGCAGGCCGGGCAGATCGACCCCGCCAGGGACCCGGAGATGACCGCCGCCGGGCTGCTGGCCATGGTCAACGGCCTCGGCTCCAGCGTGCTCGGCGGCCAGCGCACCGGCGACGCCGCGCTGGCGATCCTCACCCACCACCTGGACGAGCTGTTCCGCGGCCGTCCCCGCGGTGACGCCGCCCCGGACCTGCCGACCGCCTGACCTGTCGCCCCCGGACCGGCCGGCCTTCCCCCGCCGCCGGGGCGGGCCGCCGTTCGGCCGGATCGCGTCCGGCCGCCCCGCAGGCGCCCTGTCCGCCCCGCCGCCGGTGCACGAGAATGTGCCGGTCCCGCGCGAGGGGCCGGCGAAGCGGCCGACTCCCCTGCCGGGCACTCCTTTTCCGTTACCGAATGGGGAGGTTCACCGACCGTGTACAGGAGACTTCCGCAAGCCGTGCTGTCGGGTGTGCTGGCCGTGGCCTTCGCGGGGACGACCGCGTGGGCCACGACGACCACGGCGGGCACCGCCCCCTCGCCGGGCGTCGCCGCCGGGTGCGGGGCCGACGCGGCCGCCCAGGGCCTGGCCAGTACCGCCCTCCCGAACACCCTGCTGGAGACGCCGCGCTCCGACGGGCGGACCGAACAGTTCCAGCAGTTCTACGACAGTTCGGCGGCCTCCCTCCTGCCCTTCGTCTGGCACCGCTCCCAGGACGCGCCCGGGGGCGCCTACGGCGGCTGGGAGCGCGTCAGCGCCACCCCCGTGGGCCCGAAGCTGTACCAGGTGAGCGCCGTCGAGAACAGCGCCGGCGGCCTGGAGGTGTTCTTCGCCTCCTACGGCGGCTTCTGCCACACCGTCCTGCCCGCGCCCGGCGACTCCTGGACCCCGACCGAGAACTTCGAGCTGTCACCGCCGCCCTACCACGGCGGGCTCACGCTCTTCAGGGAACGCGACGGCCGGCTGCACGCCTTCGCCTCCGGCGCCGGCACGAACGCGGCGATGGAGGTGCGCAGCCAGGACGTCGACGCCCAGGACTCCTGGGGCCCGGTGCGGCAGCTGCCCAGGCTGCCGGACCCCAACGCGGGCCTGGGCGCGCCGACCTCGATCGTCCAACTGCCGGACGGGCGGCTGCGGGTGACCGTCCGCGAGTGGAACCGCGACCGCTCGTGGCGGACCACCGAGGTGGACCGGTTCGTCTCCTGGGAGCCGTGGCAGCTCTGCGCGGACAGCACCTGCGCCTGACGCCCGGGCGGCGGGCAGCCTGACGGCCGGGGCACGGGCGGGCGCTCCCGGGCGGGCGCTCGCCCGTCCGGGCGGGCTGCGCTGGCGGCCGGGTGGGGCCGCCGGTATGCCTGGGGGGACGGCGAGGCGGCGGAGAGGACAGCGGGGTGGGCGGCGCGGACGCGGACGGGAGCGCGGAGCGGGACGACGGGGGGACGCGGGCGCCGGGCAACCGGGCGGTGGTGCTGGGGGTGCTGGCCTCCACCGCGGTGGTGCTGCTCGCCCAGGCGGCGAGCGGCACCAGCGCCCGGCTGGTGCTGCTGCTGGTGTTCCTGCCCGCCCTGCTGGCGGGGCTGGGCACCGTCGCGCAGACGGTCGCGGCCTCGGTGTGGGTGGCCGGGGTCGTGGCGGTCAGCACGGTGCTGTTCCCGCCGTCCTCGCTGGCCGCCCGGGTGGGCACCCTGGTGGGCGTGGTCGGCGCCGAGGCGGCCGTGGTCGGGCTGTGCACACGACGGGTGCGGCGCGAGCGGGAGCTGTTCCGGATGCGGCAGACCGCCGTCGCCCTGCAACGCCAGCTGCTGCGCCCGCTGCCGGTGCTCACCCCCGACGTCCAGCTGTACGGGCTGTACCGGCCGGTGGAGGAGGACGCCCTGGTCGGCGGCGACCTGTACGACGTCGCCGACACCCCGTACGGCACCCGGGTGCTGGTGGGCGACGTGCAGGGCAAGGGCCTGCCGGCGATCGGCGCGGGCTTCGCGGTGCTGAGCGCCTTCCGGGAGGCGGCCTTCCGGGAGCCGGCGCTGACCGGCGTCGCGGACGCCCTGGAGGCGGCGGTGGAGCGGCACAACGCGTACGCGGTGCAGGGCGGCGAGAGCGAGCGCTTCGTCACCGCGACCGTGCTGGGCGTGGAGCGCGGCGCGGACGTGCAGGCCGTCAACTGCGGCCACCTCGCCCCCTACCTGCTGCACGGCGGCCGGGTCGAGGCCGTACCGCTGCCGGCCGGGGTACCGCTCGGGCTGGCGGAGCTGACCGACGAGGTGCGCACCGTCCGGTGGTTCGCGCTGCCCGAGGACGGCGTGCTGGTGCTGCTCACCGACGGGATCACCGAGGCCCAGGACGCCACCGGCGCGTTCTACCCCGTCGAGCGGGGCCTGGCCGCCCTCGCCACCGCCCCCGCCGCCCTGCTGCCCGAGGCCCTGGACCGCGAGGCCCGCCGCTGGAGCGGAGGCCGCAGCCGCGACGACGTCACGGCGCTGTCCCTGCACCGCGCGCCCTGAAGCTGCCCTGGGGCGCCCTCACCGCTTGAGGAACTCCAGCAGGTCGGCGTTGAAGCGCTCCTTGTCGCCGGGGACCATCGCGATGCCGTGCGAGCCGTTCTCGTACACCTTCAGGACGGCGCCGGGGATGATCCGGGCGGCCCGGCGGGCGGTGGCCTCGACGGGGACGATCCGGTCGTCGTCACCGTGCACGATCAGGGTGGGGATGTCGAACTTGGCCAGGTCCTCGTGGAAGTCGGTGTAGCCGAAGGCGTCCACGCAGTCGACGCCGCCCTCGATGGTCTGGTGCATCGCCATGAACCAGAACGCGTCCCGGTTGCCCTGGGTGGCGCGGGAACCGGGGCGGTCGGCGGAGAAGAAGCCGACGGAGGTGTCCTGCCAGAACTGGGAGCGCTCGGTGAGGATGCCGGCCTTGAGGTCGTCGAAGACGCTGCCGGGCACGCCGTGCGGGTTGTCGGGGCCCTGCAGCATGGACGGGGTGATCGCCGACAGCAGGACGGCGGAGCGGATCCGCCCGGTGCCGTGGCGGCCGATGTAGCGGGCGAGCTCGCCGCCGCCCATCGAGTGGGCCACCAGGGTGACGTCGCGCAGGTCGAGCCCGGTGAGCAGGCTGTCGAGGTCGTCGGCGAAGGTGTCGAAGTCGTAGCCGCCGTAGACCGGGGCGGAACGGCCGTGGCCGCGCCGGTCGTGGGCGATGGCCCGCAGGCCGGCGTCCGCGACGGCCTTCAGCTGGTCCTGCCAGGCGTCGCCGTTGAGCGGCCAGCCGTGGATGAACACGACGGGGCGTCCGCTGCCCCAGTCCTGGTAGAAGATCTCGACGCCGTCGCGGGTCCTGGAGATGGGCATGCTCCTGCTCCTTCGGGTGGTACGCCGGGGGTGGGGCGGCCTGCCGGGGGCGGCCTGTCGGGGGCGGCCGGGCCGCAGGTTCATCCAACGGGAGGCGGGTGGGGCCCGCGCGGGAGCGGACGCGGTGCTACGCCGTTCGGGTGAGCTCGGGTGAGTTTCGGGTCAGGGCGGATGAGTGCGGGTGAGGGCGAGGGCGGTTCAGCCGCTCTCGCGCAGGCGGGTGCCGAGGGCGTCGGGGGGCAGCAGGGGCGCCGGGTAGCCGGCCGGGGGCTCGGCGAGCTCCCAGGGGCGGTGGACGGCGCGGGCGGGCAGGTGGGCGAGCTCGGGGACCCAACGACGCACGTAGGCGCCGTCGGGGTCGTAGCGGTCGGCCTGGCGCAGCGGGTTGAGGACGCGGTTGGGGCGGGTGTCGGTGCCGGTGCCGGCGGCCCACTGCCAGTTGAGCTGGTTGTTGGCGAGGTCGCCGTCGACGAGCAGGGCGAGGAAGTGTGCGGCGCCGGGGCGCCAGTGGTGGCGCAGGCTCTTGGTGAGGAAGGAGGCGGTGAGCAGGCGGGCCCGGTTGTGCATCCAGCCCTCGTGGGCGAGTTGGCGCAGGCCGGCGTCGACGATCGGGTAGCCGGTGCGGCCCTCGCGCCAGGCCTGGAGCTCGCGTTCGTCGTCGTACCAGCGGACGGGGCGGGGGCGGTAGTCGGCGTGGGCGGCGTCGGGGCGGGCCGCGAGGACCTGGTGGTGGAAGTCGCGCCAGGCGAGTTGGCGCACCAGCGCGGCCGCGCCGGGGGTGTCGGACTTCCCGGCGCGGTGGGCGAGTTCGGTGGCGGACAGGCAGCCGAAGTGCAGGTACGGCGAGAGGCGGGAGGTGGCGTCGGCGGCGAGGTCGTCGTGCAACTGCTCGTAGGCGTCCGGGTTCCAGGCGCGCAGGCGGCGGCGGGCAGCGCTCTCGCCGCCGGGGGCGCGGCCCGGGGAGGTGCCGGCGGGGGCGGCGGGCAGCGGGGCGCTCGCGGGGCCGTCGGGGGTGGCGAGGGTGCGCGGGGCGGGCAGGACGGTGCGCCGGGGGGCCTGCTGCCAGGCGCGGTGGTAGGGGGTGAAGACGGCGTAGTGGTCGCGCCCGGCCGGGGTGACGAGGCCGGCGGGGACGATGGTGAGCGCGGCGTCGTGCAGGTGCAGGCGCTCGCCGAGGGCGCGGCGCAGGGCGTGTTCGCGGCGGGTGGCGAAGGCGGAGACGCCGGCGTTGGTGTGGACGGTGTCGGCGCCGCACTCGGCGGCCAGGCGGGCGGCCTGTTCGGCGGGGTCGCCGTGGCGCAGGACCAGGCGGGAGCCGGCGGCGCGCAGCGCCCGGTCGAGGTCGGCGAGGCTCTCGGCGAGGAAGGCCTGCCGGTTGGGGGCGGCGAAGCCGGCCCGGGCGATGGCCGGGTCGAGGACGAACAGGGGGACGACCTGGTCGGCGCGGGTGCGGGCGGCGTGCAGGGCGGGGTTGTCGTGCAGGCGCAGGTCCTGGGTGAACAGGACGACGGCGGTGCTCATCGGGGGCCTCGTGCGGTGGAGTGCGGGTGCGGGTGTCAGGCGGCGGGTCGGGTGTCAGGCGGGTCGGGCGGCGGGTCGGGCGCGTTCGGTGATGTTGCGGGCCATGGCGCCGAACACCAGGGCGTGGAAGGGCGCCACCGACCACCAGTAGAGGTGGCCGGCCAGTCCGTGCGGGTGGAACAGCGCCCGCTGCTGGTAGAGCGCGCCGCCGTCGCCGTCGGGCGTCACGCGGAGTTCGAGCCAGGCCAGGCCCGGCAGGCGCATCTCGGCGCGCAGCCGCAGCAGGTGTCCGGGTTCGATCTCCTCGACCCGCCAGAAGTCGAGCGCGTCGCCGACCCGCAGCCGGTGGCGGTCGCGGCGGCCCCGGCGCAGGCCGACGCCGCCGGCCAGGCGGTCCAGACGGCCCCGCAGGGCCCAGGCCAGCGGCAGGGAGTACCAGCCGTTCTCGCCGCCGACGCCCTCCACCACCCGCCACAGCGCGGCCGGGTCGGCGGCCACCCGGCGCCGGCGCAGGTCCTGGTAGAGGCTGCCGCCGGCCCAGTCGGGGTCGGTGGGCAGCGGGTCGCTGGGCGCGCCGGGCAGGGAGGCGGAGGACCAGCGGGTGGAGACCTGGGCGTCGCGGATGCGCCGCAGGGCCAGTTCCACGGCCCGGTCGAAGCCGGTCAGGCCCTCGGGCGGGTCGGGGATCCAGCGGGCGATGTCGTGTTCGCGGCACACCACCTCGTGGCGCAGCGACTCCACCAGCGGGCGGGCGAGCGAGCCCGGTACGGGGGTGACCAGGCCCACCCAGTGGCTGGACAGGCGCGGGGAGAGCACGGGCACCGGCACGATCAGGCGCCGGGGCAGGTCGGCGACCTCGGCGTAGTGGCGCATCATCAGCCGGTAGGTGAGCACGTCGGGCCCGCCGATGTCGAAGGTGCGGTCGACCTCGGGGGGCAAGGCGGCGGCGCCGACCAGGTAGCGCAGCACGTCGCGTACGGCGATCGGCTGGATGCGGGTGTCGACCCAGCGGGGGGTGACCATCGCCGGGAGCCGTTCGGTCAGGTGGCGCAGCATCTCGAAGGAGGCCGAGCCGGAGCCGATGATCACCGCGGCCCGCAGTTCGGCGGTGGGGACGCCGCCCGTGCGCAGGGCGCGGCCCACTTCGGCGCGCGAGCGCAGGTGGGCCGACAGGTGCGGTTCGGGGACCCCGGCGGGCAGCAGTCCGCCGAGGTAGACGATGCGCCGGGTGCCGGCGGCGGCCGCCTCGGCGAAGGCCTCGGCGGCCTGCCGGTCCCGGGTCTCGAAGCCGGGCCCGGTGCCCAGGGAGTGGACCAGGTAGTAGGCGGCGTCGATGCCGTCGAAGGCCGCGGGCAGGGTCTCGGGGCGGGTGACGTCCCCGGTGACGGCCTCCACGTCGGCCCGCCAGGGCTGGTCCCGCAGCCGGAGCGGGTCGCGGACCAGGCAGCGCACCCGGTACCCGGCGGCGAGCAGTTCGGGCACCAGGCGCCCGCCGATGTAGCCGGTGGCGCCGGTGACCAGGCAGTGCGGGCGCGTCCGGGTCGTCTCGTCCACCTGCGGCTCCTCTCGTGCGGGCGGGTGCGCCCCCCGTACCCCGCCAGGCGCGGGGGGCGCTGCCGGGGTGTTCGGAGCGGACGCGGCCGGGGATTGGACGGGGCCGGGGATTCGAGTCTTCCAGGGGTGGACGCTGGGGGGCCCGCGGGGGGGGGGCCCCCCCGGGGGGGG
>NZ_JBHWIJ010000150.1:0-19331 GCF_042732255.1 Kitasatospora sp. NPDC059803
CCGCGGCGTCGCGCGGCCCCGGCCTCCACCCCCCGGGCCCGCCCCTGCGGGGGGTGGTGCCCGCGGGGGGCCCCCCCCAGCGGCACGTCCTGCGCCAGCTCCAGCGCACCACGTACGGCGGCCCGCCGCTCCGGGGTGGCCGTGCCCAGCAGCTCCGGGTCGAGCCCGCGCGGCACCACGTCGATCCGGCGCCGGGGGATGCGCAGCCGCCGCGCCATCGTGCCGGCCACGTGCCGGGTGAGCGCGTGGAAGCGGCGGGCGCCCTGGGCGGTGGCCGCGTCCAGGGCCTGCGCGGTGCGTATCCGCCAGGGGCTCGCCCCGTGCGCCGCCGACTGCTCCGGTCCGTACGCCGGGTCGAGGAGGCTGGAAACTACCGGGGTGCGGGCGGCCAGGGCGGCGGCGCGGCCGAGCACGTCCGAGGCGTGGCGGGCGGTGTGGACGAGATCGGGCCGGCGTTCGCGGATCAGCCGGCGCAGCGCGGCGGCGGTGGCGGCCCCGGTCGGTCGGCCGACGCCGAACACGGCGGCGCCCGCCGCGGTCAGCTCCGGCTGCCAGCCGCCGGGGGAGTCGTAGAGGTAGGCGACGTCCAACGTGACGCCGGCGCGCACCAGTTGGGGAGCCATCGAGACCAAGGCGCGCTCCGCCCCGCCGGTCCGGTTCACGCTGTCGACCACCAGAAGCACCTGCACCGGCCACCCCCGCCCGCTGCGGGCGCGTCCGTTCTCCCGTGCCGGACGCCCCCTGACTGGTGATCAGCATCGCAGGTGGCCGTCGGGCCCGCCAGCCGTACGGCGGCCGGGGTCGGACGCCGGGGTGCGGCGAGGCGAGGCAGAGCGAGGCAGGGCGAGAGGGGGCGGAACAGGGCGCACGACGGGAGCAACCGGCGCACGGCCGCAGTCGACCAGCGCACATCAGGTGTATTCACGCGGGCGCACGGGCCACCACCAGGTTGCGCGAAGGGGCTGTACGGCGCGGGGCGCTGTGCCAAGGTCGGTCCATGCCCGACCATACGTCGGCCGACCCGGCCGGAACCCGTCCCCGCGTCCTGCACCTGATCAGTGATCCACGCCGCGGCGGCGCCCAGAACTTCGCCCGTGACCTCCACCGGGAACTGCGCCGCCGGGGCCAGGCCTCCGCCCTGTGCGCCCTCGCCCCGCACCCGTCCCCCGGGCCCACCGGGCCCGCCCTCCCCGGGCCCCGCGCCGCGGACCGCACCGGAGTTCGCGCCGGGGCCGGTCCGGGAGCCCGCCCCGACGGGCCCGACCGGCAGCCCGACCCGCACCCCGGCGCCTGCGCCGACGAGGAGGACTTACGCGCCGCCGTCCTCGGCTCCGGCCGCCTGCGCCCCGGCACCCTGCGGGCGCTGCGCGCGGCCGCCCGCGGCGCCGACGTGGTGCTCGCCCACGGCTCCGACACCCTGGCGGCCTGCGCCCTCGCCCTGGCCGGCACCCGCACCCCCTTCGTCTACGTCTCCGTCGGCCACCCCCGCTACTGGACGGCGAACCGGCTGCGCCGGGTGCGTGGCGGCGCGCTGATGCACCGCGCGGCCGCCGTCACCACGCTCACCGACGAGGCCCGCGCCGTCCTGGAGGGGCAGTTCCGGCTGCCCGACGGCAAGGTGCACGTGATCTCCAACTCCCGGGCCGCCGAGAGCTATCCGCCCGCCGACGGCCGGGCCGACCGGCGCGCCGCCCGGCACGCGCTCGGCCTGCCCGCCGACGTCCTGCTGGTCGCCTGGATCGGTGCGATCGCCCCGGAGAAGCGGCTCGACCTCGCCCTCGACGTCCTCGACCGGCTGCCGGACGTCCGGCTGGCCATCGCCGGGGACGGCCCGCTGCGCGAGACGCTGGCCCGCCACCCGGCCGCCGCCCGCGCCCACTTCCTCGGCGCCCTGCCCGATCCGGCGCCGCTCTACCGGGCCGCCGACGCGCTGCTGCTCACCCGCGACAGCGAGGGCGTGCCCGGCGCGCTGATCGAGGCGGCGCTGGCCGGCGTGCCCGCCGTCGCCACCGACGTCGGGTGGGTGCGCGAGGTGGTCCGGGACGGCGCGACCGGCGCGCTCGTCGCCCCCGGGGACCCGCTCGCCCTCGCCGAGGCGCTGGCCAAGGTGCTGGCGTGCAACCGTGCGGGCCTCGGCGCGGCCGCCCGGGCGCACGCGTTGGAGCACTTCGAGCTCGGCGCCGTGGTGGACGCCTGGCAGGGGCTGGTCGCCGAGGTGTGGGCGGGGGGTGGCCCGGGGGCGCGCACCGGTCCGTGACAGACCCGCGGCGGCGGGCCGGGCCGGGCGTCGGGTTGCGCGCCGGGCCGGGCGCCGGGCCGGGCGTCGAGTCGCGCGCCGGGCTGGGCGCCGGGCCGGGCGTCGGGCTGGGCCGATCGGGCGAATCCGGGCCAGCGTGCCCGGCCGAACTCGACGGTAACGAACCGCCGCCAGCACACTGCCCGGTGTGAACTCGAAGTCGCTGCTGCGGTCCACCGTCCTGCTCGCCATCGCCGCCGGGATCGCCGTATCCCCCCTCCAGGCCGGCGCGGTGAGTCACCAACCCCCCTCCGAGGGTGCCCAGTTCGTCAAGCTGGACCATCCGCAGCCGGTGCGCGAGAGCGTCCGCACGGAGGCGGCCGAGTTCTTCTGGTACGACTGCGTCCACTCCCAGCAGCTCGAACAGCCCTTGCAGGCCTGGGCCGAGAAGCACCGCGCGGACGTCGCCCTGCGGCGCGTCCCGGCGATCTGGCCGGGCGGCCCGGACGAGGGCGCCCAGCGCGGCCACGCGCGCCTGTACTACACGCTGGAGCGCCTGGGCCTGGTCGAGCGCCTGCAGAGCAGCGTCTTCCGCTCGGTGCGCACCGACCAGACCGACCTCACCACCGAGGCCACCGCCACCGACTGGGCGGTGCGCCACGGCGTGGACGCCCAGCTCTTCCGCCGGACGTACCGCTCCGACGAGGTGGCGCGGTCGGTCGACGAGGCCGCCGTCGAGTTCGTCCGCTACGGCGTCAACGAGCTGCCGACGGTGGTCGTCCAGGGCGAGTACCGGACTTCGCCGAGCAAGGCCGGTGGCGTCGAGGCGATGCCCGAGGTGCTGGACTACCTGGTCCAGCAGGAGCAGCTGCGCGGGAATTGAGCCCGCCGCCGGCCGGGGCCGGACAGCCCTCCGGCGGCCCGCCCCGCCCGGCGGTTCAGTCCCGGCGCAGCAGGTACGTCACGAAGCCGAACGTCCCCCGGTAGCCGTGCAGCCACTCCCGCCGGTGCCGGTCCGCGGCCTCCCGGGCGGCCGCCGCGTCGGGGTCGTCCGGGTGCTCCAGCGCCCACTCGGCCAGCGCACCCGTCCACGCGAACTCGTAGTCGTCCCACTCCTGCGGGCTGCTCACGTAACCGGACACCGGTGTCCAGCCGTCCGCCAGCACCCGGTCCGTGGTGGTCGCCAGGTCCGCGTAGTCGTCCCGGGCCGCGCCCAGCCCGTCCAGGGCCGCCCGGGACGGCTCCCGCTCCCAGAAGCCCTCGCCGACCAGCACCCGCCCGCCCGGGGCCAGATGCTCGCGGGCCGCCGCCAGCGTCGGCAGCAGCCCGCCGAAGGCGTGGGTGGCGCCCACGCACAGCACCAGGTCGAAGGGCTCGACCGAGCCGAACTCCCGCGCGTCCACGTGGTGCAGGCCGATCCGGCGCGCCACGCCGAGCACGGTCGCCGCCTCCCTGGCCCGGGTCAGCGCCGCCGCGTCCAGATCCACCCCCACCGCCCGCCAGCGCGGACGCGCCGCCAGCGCCCGGACCAGCCACGCCCCCTCGCCGCAGCCGAGGTCCAGCGCCCGGCCGTCCGCCGCCCCGGCGGTCGCGCGTTCCAGCAGCAGGGCCACCGACTCGTCCGTCAGCGGCGCCGCGATCGGGTGGTGGGCATGGGCGAGACGGGAGATCCTCTGGCGGTCCATTCGAGCAGTATGGAGCCAACCGGCCTGCCGTGCCCGCGAATTCGGGTCCCGGAACGCTCAGGCCCGCGAGTACGTCCGGCCCTTCCACGCCGCGCCCCGGCCCCGCCAGTGCTGCACCGCCGAGTCCACCGTCATCAGCAGGTACAGGCCCGCCGTGAAGGGCAGCAGCAGCACGGCCGGCGCCGGCTGCCGGTAGTACCGCACCATCGGCAGGTAGGTGCCCGCCATCAGCGCCCAGGCCGCCCCGCCCGCCACCGCCACCGCCGGCGCCCCCGCGACCAGCCCGGCCGCCGCCGCCACCGGCGGCACCAGGTACACCAGCCCCAGCCCCAGCACCGTCCCGAGCAGCAGCAGCGGCGAATGCCGCAACTGGGCGTACGCGCTGCGCGACACCATCCGCCACAACTGCTCCAGCCGGGGGTACGGCCGGACGCTGTCCACCGCCCCGGCCAGTCCCAGCCAGGTCCGCCCGCCCGAGGACTTCACCGCCCGCGCCAGCGACACGTCGTCGATCACCGCACCCCGGATCGCGGCCACCCCGCCGGCCCGCTCCAGCGCCTCCCGCCGCACCAGCGAACAGCCGCCCGCCGCGGCCGCCGTCCGCCCACCGGGCCGGTTGCTCCAGCGGAACGGGTACAGCTGCGCGAAGAAGTAGACGAAGGCCGGCACGATCAGCCGCTCCCAGCCGGTCTCCACCCGCAGCCGGGCCATCTGCGACACCAGGTCCAGCCCGTTGCTCTCCGCCGCAGCCACCAGCTCCGCCAGCGAGTCGGGCCCGTGCGCGATGTCCGCGTCCGTCAGCAGCAGGTACTCGACGTCCGGACCGGCCAGCTCCACCCCGTGCCGCAGCGCCCACAACTTGCCCGTCCACCCCGGGGGCAGCGGGGGAGGAGTCGTGACGGTCAGCTCCAGCCCGTCCATCGTCCGCAGCTCCGCCGCCACCGCGCCCGTGCCGTCCGAACTGTGGTCGTCCACCAGGATCACCCGCGCCCGCCCCGGGTACTTCTGGGCCAGCAGCGTCGGCAGGCTCACCGGCAGCACCTGCGCCTCGTCCCGGGCCGGCACCACCACCGCCGCCTGCGGCCAGCGCACCGGCGGACGGCGCGGCGGCAACCGCACGTCGGTGCGCCAGAACAGCCCGTGGCAGCACGCCAACCAGAGCCAGACCAGCAGGGAGAACGCGGCGATCCACAACAGGACGGTCACTCCCGCAGTTTGCCGCAGAACCGGCCGGATCGGGCGGATCGACTAAAGTCTTGCCCCGTGAAGATCGCACTGATGGACTCCGGAATCGGCCTGCTGGCCGCCGCCGCCGCCCTTCGGAAGCTGCGCCCGGACGTCGATCTGGTGCTCTCCTCCGACCCGGCTTCGATGCCCTGGGGGCCGCGCACCTCCGAAGAGGTCACCGACCTCGCCCGCGGCTGCTCGCTCGCCGCCGCGGCGCTCGAACCGGACGCGCTGGTCATCGCCTGCAACACCGCCTCCGTGCACGCGCTCGCCACCCTCCGGGCCGAACTCGAACCCGGACTGCCCGTCGTCGGCACCGTCCCGGCGATCAAGCCCGCCGCCGCTCTCGGCGGCTCCGTGGCCATCTGGGCCACCCCGGCCACCACCGGCAGCGCTTACCAGCGCGGCCTGATCCGCGACTTCGGCGGCACCGCGGACGTGACCGAGGTGGCCTGCCCCGGCCTCGCCGACGCCATCGAACACGGCGACGACGCCGCCATCACCGCCGCCATCGCCGACGCCGCCGCCCGCACCCCCGCCGGCACCGCCGCGATCGTCCTCGGTTGCACGCACTACGAACTGGTCGACGACCGCATCCGCGCCGCCGTCGCCCCCACCGCCTCCCCGGCGCTCACCCTGCACGGCTCCGCCGACGCCGTCGCCGCCCAGGCCCTGCGCCGGGTCACCGACCCCACGCGCACCGGCGCCGGCACCATCACCGTGCTCCACGCCGGCGCCCCCGCCGCCCTCCCCCCGGCCGCACTCCTCTACCCCCAGGGGCGCACCCTCGCCGCCCTGATGCGCAGCACGCTGCCGGCGTGACACCCACCGCCCTCGCGGAGCACTTCGCCCCCCGGCGAGCCGCTGACGAGCCCCCGCCGGGCCCCCGCCGGTCCGCCACCGGGCCAATTTTCGCCCGCTGGCGGTCCGCCCTTCAGCCCGCGCGGAAGGCCACCGCAGCTGATCCCCATCCGGGGCAGCCGAGGGCAGGTTCTCTGTCATGAGTTGAGGGGCAAATCTTTGCCCTCCAACCTCCGGGGGTCGGTCGAGGAGTCCCGTGGTGGCCGGCCGTCCCGGTCTTCCGCGGAGGCTGCCTGTCCGGGGCGGCTGATGCAGGAAGTCGGCCTGCCCGACGGTCTGTGCCCGTGGGGCAAGGCCTTGCCCCACAGGCGGGTGGTTTGCCGCTGAGGCGGGGCCAAATTTCGCCCCCCAGAGGTCCGGTGCCCCTCCCCGGCAGGGCTCATTTTTGCCCCTGAGTGACCCTGAGCACCCCTGAGTGCCCCTGCGTCCCCTCGCGTGCCCCGGCCGGTCAGGCGACGGCTTGGCGGCGCCAGCGGCGGTAGGCGGGTTCGAGGCCGGAGAGGATGGTGTCGAAGCGGCGGGTGCTGGTGGTGGAGTCGACCTGGAGGCGGCTGATCTGGAGCGGGTGGGAGGGGATGCGGGGGCCGAGCCGGTGGTCGGAGAGGAAGCCGAGGCGGTAGCCGAGCTCCTGGAGGACGGTTTCGGCACGCGGGTCGTGCCCGCCGTCCGGGTAGGCGAAGGCGATCGGGGGTTCGCCGAGCCAGCGGGTGAGGGCTTCGTGGGCGCCGGTGATCTCGGCGCGGACGGTGGCGTCGTCGCAGCGGCCGAGGCAGGGGTGCCCCTGGGTGTGGTTGCCGATGGCGACGCCGCCGTCGCGCAGGGCGAGCAGGTCGGCGGGGGTGAGCTGCTCCTGGCGGGGCGGGCGGCGGTCGGCGCTGACCCGTAGCTCGTGCAGGCTGCGCCGCCGGTCGGGGTCGGGCATGGCCTTGAGCCGGGGGAGCAGCTGGGAGGGGTGCCCGCAGTCGAGCGAGCGGGCACGGCCGCCGTGCCGGGCGAGGAAGTCGGCCTCGTGCCACCAGAAGGGGCGTTCGGTGCCGATGAGTTCGGAGATGACGAAGGCGGTGGCGGGGATGCCGCGGGCGTCGAGGGCGGGCAGGGCGTGGGTGAGGACGCTGCGGTCGGCGTCGTCGAAGGTGACCAGGACGCTGCGGGGCGGCAGCGGCCGCTGTTCGGTGACGGCTTGGAGGACGGCGGTGAGCGAGACCGGGGTGGCGAGTCTTCGGAGCCGGTCGAGCTGGGCGCCGAAGGACCGGTGGTCGGTGACGCCGTGGTAGGCGAGGACGGCGAGGCGTTGTGCGGCGCGGGCGCGGAACAGGGGTTGGACGGGGGCGAACCGCAGCCATTCGCCCCGCGCGTCCGGCCTGCCCCGGTCGGCGGTCGGGTGGCGGCGGGTGGCTGTCGGCAGCGGGCGCACGAACGGGACGGGCCTGGTGGGGGCCATGGAGATCGACGTGGTGGACTGGGACTGCGGCACGGTTCCCCCTCGGTCGCCGAGCGGCGTGGCGGTACCGCCGGAGGACGGAGTCCGGCCTCCGACTCCAGGCGGCGGCGGCTCCGCCTCCTGGGTATTCCGGTCCGCGGTGGGGGGCTCGCACCCTTCCCGCGAACGGCTCCTGGATCGCTCAATGCCATTGAGACCGCTGCACCGGGCGGATGGTTGTACCGGGGGGACGAGGATTTTTCGTGGACTGATGTGAACTGATGTGAACTGAATGTGGAGCCGGAATGCACGACCGGGGCCGGTCCGCGACCTGCTCGGGCGAGGTCGGCGGGCCGGTCGCACCGGGTGGTCGAACGTTCTCTCCCTGCGGGCTGCCTCCGGCGTTCGCCGGGGGTACCTTGGGCTCATGGCAGATGCGGACCGTGATCCCTTCCACCTGCACGGCGCGACCAGGATGGCCCGTGCGTGGAGTGGTGGCGCCCTGGTCACCCACCAGCTTCTGCTGGCGGTGGTGGGTTTGGCCTGTCTCGCGCTGGGCATTGTGGTGGCGGTGATCGTTCCGGACAGTGACGGTCCGGCCTGGGCGATGGCGGTGGCGGGCTGTCTGGCCGCGGGAGTGCTGCTGCTCGGCCGGATCGCGTTCGGGCTGCTGCGTTACCGCCGGGGCGCCGCGCTCTAACCTCCTCAGCGACCGGCCGGCCTTCGGTGGACGGCTGTACTTCGATTGCCCTCGGCATTCCGAGCGGCAGATCGAGCAGCAGATCGAGCAATATTGGTCAGATCGACCGAATTTCGGCCTGTCGGACAATCCTCTGCCCACTTCTTTCACCATTCCCGGGCGACGGCTCCAAGGCGCCTTTACTGTGAATGCGTTCTTGCGGCTCGACGGTGCCGTGGACTCGACGGTGCCGTGGAGGGGAAGAGATGGGCGGCAGCGCCACGTCCGATCCGGGCGGAGAACCGGGTGGAGAACCCGGCAGGAAGCCGGACGGCGCACCGCGCACCACCGTGTCCGCCGGATGAAGCGCGGCGGGGACCTCGCCCTCGCCGCCCTGGCCGGGATCGTCGCGCTCCCGTTGGCCCTGGTGATCGCCGCCCTGCTCCGCTGCACGGCGCGCGGCCCGGTGCTCCTGCGGCTGACCCGGGCCGGACGGCACGGCCGGGAGTTCCAGGTCCTCCGCTTCCGGACCAGCCGGGGAGGGCGGCTCGGCGTGCTGCTCCGCCGGACCGGCCTGGACGAGCTGCCCCGGCTGTGGAACGTCGCCCGCGGCGAGATGGGGGTGATCGGCCCCCGGCCCGTTCGCCCCGACCAGGTGGTCCGCTACTCCCGCCGCGAGCGCGGCCGGCTCGCCGTCCGGCCCGGGCTGACCGGCTGGGCCCAGCTCCAGGCCCGCCGCCCGCTCGCCCGGCCGGACTGGGCCGAACTCGACCTCTGGTACGTGGAGCACCGCTCGCTCCGGCTCGACCTGCGGATCCTCGGGCTGACCGTGCTGGCCCTGCTGCGCCCGGAGGGCGGCCTCGCACGATGAGCCCGCGCGTCGCGGGTCGCACGTCGGTGGCGGCGGCCCGGGAGCCTGCCGGGCAGGGCCTAGGCTGCGGCGTATGGCCATTCCCCCGTTCCTCGCCGATCTCCGCGCCCTGGTGGGCACCCGCCCGCTCTGGCTGACCGCCGTCGTCGCCGTCGTCCTGGACGACCACGGCCGGGTGCTGCTGGGCCGACGGGCCGACGACGGGAGGTGGGCGCCGGTCGGCGGCATCCTCGATCCCGGCGAGCAGCCCGCCGACGGCGTGGTGCGCGAGTGCCTGGAGGAGACCGGGGTGGTGGCCGTGCCCGAGCTGCTCGCCTCGGTCACCGTCTCGCCGCAGGTCACCTACCCGAACGGCGACGTGACGCAGTACCTGGTGCTGACCTTCCGGTGCCGGGCGGTCGGCGGCGAGGCGAGGGTGAACGACGACGAGTCGCTGGAGGTCGGCTGGTACCCGCTGGACGGGCTGCCGCCGATGATCGAGGTCGAGCACGAGCGGCTGCGCCACGCGCTGGAGTGCGAGGGGTCGGCGGTCTTCGTGTGGGAGGGCAAGGAGCGCCCCTGACCGGCGCACGGCGGACGGTCCGCATCCTCGCCTCCCCTCCCCGGGCGGGCCGGGAGTCCGGACCCTTCGCCGATGGTAGCCGTCCGGTCACCCCGGGTGGGGGGAATTCGCGAGGCCGCTCAGCCCTTGCGCTGCCGGTAGGCCTCCTCCGCGGCGTCCAGGACGGCGGCGAGGTCGCCGCCCGCGGTGGCGGTGGCGGTGGCCGCGACCGCGCCCTCGACGAACGGCGCGTTCGCGAAGCGGACCGGGAACGGGAGGCCGTGCTCGTCGGCGTCGGACAGCAGGGCGCGCACGGTGGTGACGGCGCTGCCCAGGTCGGCGAGCACCACGACCCCGTGGCCCTGGTCGACCCGGCGGGTGGCGGCGGCCACCAGGACCGCGCTGATGCCGGGACCGCCCTGGTCCCCGCCGGTCGCGGCGATCGGGGCGGGGGAGTCGGATCCGGTCAGTGCGAGCGCGAGGGCGCGCACCGCGATGGCCAGTTCCTGGCTGTGCGACACCAGGACGATCCCGACCCGGCCGTGCGCGGGGGGCCGGCCGGAGGCGGGCCGGGGCAGCGTGGCGGGCGCGGGTGGCGTGCGGGGCGCCGGGGGGTGGGCCGAGGGGGCGTCGGAGATGGGGATGACATCGGCGCGGGTGCCGTCCCGGCGGCTCATCGGCTGCTCCCTCTGGGCGGTGGCGGGTGGTGGTGGGCGGTGCTGGGCGAGGTGGTGCGGGCCGCGTCCGGTGCGCATCGGGTTCGCGGGGCCGGGGCGGGCCGTCGAGGGCCGTCGAGGGCCCGTGTACGGCCGGCGGGGGTGGTCCCCCGCGCTGCCAAGCACTCTGGCAGCTCCGGTGGCCCCCGTCGGGCGGGACACGCGTTGAGCGGGCCTCCTGCGGCGTCCGGGCCCGGCTGGTGGAGTCCTCGTCAACCCGCTGACCGGGGCGGGCGGGTGTGGTTAGGCTGGCCGGGAAAGCCGTCGGGAGGAGACCGGGTAGTGGCAGTCAACAGTGGGATCGACGTGGAGGCGGGCGGCGCGGAGCCGCAGCTGGCGCCGAGCGGGAAGCCGAAGGTGGACTTCAGCGGGGCGAAGTGGCTGTGCAGCAGCCAGGGCGTCGGGGATGTCCAGATCGCGTTCGTGGACGGGTACATCGGGATGCGGGACGGCCGCCAGGAGGACGGTCCGGTCCTGGTGTTCACGCCGGGGGAGTGGCGGGCCTTCGTGCTCGGTGCCCGGGACGGCGAGTTCGACCTCACCTGAGCCACCGTCGCACGACCGCGGAGCGGGTCCCGTCGGAACGGGGCCCGCTCCGCGGTCGATTTCGGCCCCGAACATCACAACTGATGATCTATTGAACGTGCCCCGTCAGAATTTCTGTTGACTGTTAGACAAACGCAGCTCAGAGTATGAGCACAGGCAGACGCCGTGCCCACCGCCCCCACGCGGCCAGACACGGCGCCTGCTGTGCGACCCGGCAGCGTTGCCAGGCCATCCTCCCAGTCATCCCCTGCGCACCGGGGTGCGTCGGCCGGTCCCGGCCCACGAGGGGCCGGCAGTCGCCGGGAGGCTGGCGTCGACGCCGAGAGCGACTCGGCGGCGACACCGTTTGCTCGGGACCCGCACGCCCCCACGCGGCGGCGTCCCGAGCAAGATCCGCGGGAGCGACGGGCCGGGGCCCCGCGGATCTGGCTTGTGGTGATGGAACTGTTGGCTTGTCTGCTGTGCTGTGTGCGACGACGAAGCTGGGTGCTCGGCAGTTCGGCACGACGATGTGCACAGTGAGGGAAACGCGTGTAGGGCCGCGTTGCGACATGCCGTCCCCCCGGAGGGTGAAACCCAGAACGGCTGTCGTGCTGAACCGAACGTAGCCCGGACGGTTGCTCAGAGTCAACATTGGTCTCTGAGCGTCGATCTCCCGACGGTGCCCCACCCACCTCGCGAGCGTGGTGTGCCGGGCACGTACGATGTTCCCATGTCTTTTCTCCGCCGTCGCTCCGGACAGCCCGCCGGCCCGGACTTCGACGTGCTCGCGATGGACCCGGGTGACTGGCCCGGCGACTTCGGTGCGGCCATGATGACCGGCCCGGACGGCTCCTGCCAGGGGATTTTCCTGCGCTACGACCTGTTCGGCGGCAGAGGCCCGGCGATGTTCATCGGCAACCTCCCCGAGGGCTCGCCCGCCCGGGAGACCGGCGACAGCGTGCCCTTCGAGGTGCGGCAGCTGCTCGCGGCGCTGGAGAACGACGAGCCGGTCGACTTCGTCTCGGCCGAGGACTTCCCGGTGATGCTCGGGGACGACCTGCTGATCGTGAAGAAGGTCAAGGTCAGCGAGGAGCGGGTGTTCTGCGCCCAGTTCGGGCGCAGCGACGGCGTCCAGGTCACCATCGCGTCCTGGGACCGACCGATTTCGGACGACCTGTATCAGCTGTTGAAGCCGCTCCCGGCCGACATGTTCCAGCAGGGCTGACCGGCCTCGACCGGGGCTCGGACGCCGCTTGACGGTTTCGATCACAGGTTCGTACAGTCGCGAACATGTCGTGCCGTCTCCCGCTGCTGACCCGTCGCAGCTATCTGGACCTGCGGCGCACCGCCAGCGCGGTGTGTCCGGGCCGCTGAGGGGGATTCGTCCCCGAGGCGGCGGGCGGCCGGCCGTTCGTGGCCGGCGCCGAATCCGGGGGCGGGCCGTGAACTGACCTCCGAGGCCGCCCGTCCGGTACCGCGCGCCCGTCCGGCGTGCCGCCCGCATCTGCCGCGCCCACGCTGCCGCCCGGAGGCCCCAGCACCATGACGACCACCGCCGCTGACCGTTCGCCCGCGGACCGCCCGTCCGGCACCGCGACCGCCGCCGTGCCCGGCACCGCCTCGGGAGCGTCGGATTCCGGCCACCCCGCGCCCGATGCCGCGCCCGACCGCTCGGCCGTCGTCGCCGCCCTCGCCGGACTGCCCCGGGTGGTCGACCTGCTCTCCGCCCGCGCCGAGGAGCACGACCGCGACGCCACCTTCCCGTACCAGGGCATCGAGGCGGTGCACGAGGCCGGACTGCTCACCCTGACCGTCTCCCAGCGGTACGGCGGACCGGGCGGCACGCTCGCCGACACCGTCCGGGTACTGGCCCAACTCGGGCGCGGGGACGCCTCGGTGGCCGTGGTCACCGCCTTCACGCTGCTCCAGCACGCCGAGCAGGCCCGCCGTGCCTCCTGGCCGACGGCGGGCTACCGGCGGCTGCTCACCGAGTCCCGGCGCGGGCCCGCCCTGGTCAACACGCTGCGCGCGGAGCCCGGCGGCCGGCCCGGAGCGCTGCCGGACACGGTGGCCCGGCGGGACGGCGAGGGCTGGTTGTTGACGGGCCGGAAGACGTACTGCACCGGCGCCGAGGCGCTGGCCTGGATGGCGGTGACGGCGCGGACCGACGAGCCGGAGCCGAGGCTGGGGACGTTCCTGGTCCGCGGCGAGAGCGAGGGCCTGGAGATCGACCCGACCTGGGACCAGGTCGGCCTGCGGGCCAGCGCCAGCCACGACGTGGTGCTGGAGCAGGTCCGGGTGCCGACCGAGCTCGCGCTCGGCCTCACCGCTCCCAAGGGCGGCGCGGTGGACGCGGCCGGGGCCGCCGAACTCTCCCTCGCCTGGCACGATCTGGCGCTCTCCGCGGTGGCGATCGGGGTGGCTCGTGCCGCCCAGTCCTGGCTGATCCGCTTCCTCAACCAGCGCACTCCGGCCAATCTGACCGAGCCGCTCGGCACCCTGCCCCGCTACCGCTGCGCCCTCGGCGAGATCGAGGCCCAGCTGATCGGCGCCGAGGAACTGGTCGAGGGGCTGGCCCCCCGGGTGGACCGGGGCGAGCCGGACGCGGTCGCCCGGACCGGCCCGGCCCACCTGCTGGCCACCCGGGCCGCGACGGCGGCGGTCCAGCAGGCGGTCTCGCTCACCGGCAACCCCGGCCTGAGTCGGCGTCACCCGCTGGAGCGCTACCTGCGGGACGTGCTGAGCAGCCGGGTGCACCTCGCCCCGGACGAGGCCGTCCTGGAGGCCGCCGGCCGGGCCGCCCTGGAGCGCGGCGGCCGGCCGTAGCGGATTCCGGGCCCCGGGGGCTCGGGGCCCGGAGCCTCAGCGGGTTCCGACCGCGGCCCGGACGGCCCGGCGGGCGAGCGCGGCGTCGTCGTAGAGCCGGCGGATCATGATCCGCTGCTCCTCGCCGGCGCCCGGCACGTCGTACAGCCGGAT
The DNA here is from genome assembly GCF_042732255.1 of Kitasatospora sp. NPDC059803. NCBI lineage: Bacteria > Bacillati > Actinomycetota > Actinomycetes > Kitasatosporales > Streptomycetaceae > Kitasatospora > Kitasatospora sp. NPDC059803. The sequence goes on from NZ_JBHWIJ010000150.1 coordinate 13,744, forward strand.
CTCCCGCATCAGCACCAGCACCAGGTTGACCAGGAACGCGTCCCGGGCCAGCGTGCCGCCGCTCTGGGCGAGTTGGCTGATCTGGCGGCGCGCCGCGGTGTCGCCGGACAGCACGCTCCACAGCACCGCCAGGTCGTAGCCGGGCAGGTACCAGCCGGCCTGCTCCCAGTCCACCAGCACCGGGCCGGACGGCGCCAGCAGCATGTTGCTGAGCAGGGCGTCGCCGTGGCAGAGCTGGAGCGGGGTGTGGCCGAGGCCGTGCAGCAGACCGCGCAGGTCGCCGGCGTCCCGGTCGGTGAGCTGGCCCACCGAGTGGTAACGGGCGATCTCCATCGGGTAGTCCATGCGTGGCTGGAACACGTCGGTCGGCGGCCGCCACAGGTTGAGCGTCCGGACGGCGGTCAGCAGCGCCCGCACCTCGCCCGGGGTGGGCGCGTTGACCGGGTGGCGCTCCCGCGCGGCCGGGCGCCCGGGAACGCGCTCCATGACGAGCACGCAACGGTCGTGGTCGGCGGCGACCAGCCGGGGCAGCCGCACCGGCGGGCGGTGCCGGACGAACGCCCGGTAGACCGCCACCTCGTGGTGGAAGTCGGCCACCAACTGCTCGAAGTAGCCACTCCGCACCGCCTGCGGCGCCAGGCACTTGGCGACCACCGGGGCCCGCCCGATGGTGCCCGCCACCAGGATGTGGCGGCTGCCCTCGCGCAGCACCTGGCGCGGGGTGAACGCGGGACATATCCGCGCGACGCTCGCCAGCGCGGCCCGCACCGCCGGGGTCTGCAGCGCCGACGGGTCGATCCGCTCGGGGCCGCCGACCTGGCCGGGCCGGTGCGGCGGGCGCAGCACCCGGCCGTCGGCCTGGCGGGCGAGCGGGAGCCGGCCGCCGACGGGCGGGGCCGCTTCGGGGCCGCGGAGCCCCAGCGCCGTACGGCCGGACGGGACCCGGGCGTCCGTGGACCGGCCGTCGGTGCCGTGCGGGGCCACCGGGCGGCTCGACGGGGGCACCTGCTTCGGCCCGGGGCGCCCGGCGGCCGCGGTGGGGGGGCGCAGCGCGGTGCGGGTCGCGGTCGGCGAGGGGGTCGTCGCTGAGGAGTACATGGGGTGAGGGTGGTCCCTTTCTGTCCGTCGGCAGGTGCGCCCCGCGGTGCGGGGAGGGCCGGTGCCGCGTGCTTCCTGGCGTGACGGCGGCCCTGACTCGGTGCGGTGGGTGGTGCGCGGGCGCCGGGCACGGACGCGGGGTCGGAAGACCCGGACGACGGCGGTGCTCCGGCCGTCCGCACCCTGGGGAGTACGGTCGGCCGGACTGCCGTGGCCGTGCCCGGCGCCCCCGCGCCACCCGGCCGCGCCACCCCCTCGGGTGAGGACCGGGAGCGTCCCGTGCCACGGTCGGGGGACTGCCCCGACGCCGGTGGGACGCCGCCCGACCCGGGGGCGAGGTGGCGCACCCCTACAACACACCCGCGGCGCACTGGCTTAGTAGTCTGGCGGGCCCTGGCGAACGGTGGCGAATGCTCGCCTGGCACTTGCCGGAGCCTCTAGCCTCGAATCAGCCGAGGAACCTGGGGGCTTCGTTGAGCAGGGAACCCAACACCCGACTCGCTGACTTGTTCGTCCTGACCGGTTGGTCGAAGGGCGAGCTCGCGCGGCTGGTCAACCGTCGGGGTGCCGCGATGGGGCAGCAGCAGCTGTCCACCGACACGTCGAGGGTACGGCGCTGGATCGAGCAGGGGGAGATCCCCCGGGATCCGGTGCCGAGGGTGCTGGCGGCCGTGTTCACGGAGCGGCTCGGCCGTGTCGTCACCACTGAGGACCTCGGTCTGGAACGACACCGGCCCACCAGGTCCGGAGCGGCGCAGTCCGCAGCAGTGCCATGGTCGCCGGATCGAACGGCCGCGGTCCTCACCGAGTTCACGGGAATGGACCTCATGCTGAACCGACGTGGATTGGTGGGCGCGGGTGCCGCGCTCACGGCCGGAACGGTCATCGCCGATTCGTTGAAGGGCTGGCTCGGGGGGGACGCGGTCGCGTACGCGGCCTCGGTCCCCGGGCCGCGCCAGGTGATCACCCAGGGCGGGGCGCGCCCCGCGGTGGACGTGTACGACGCGGGCCCGGTCGGGCTCGACGAGGTGGAGTCGCTGGAGCGCTCGGTCCAGGTGTTCCGCGCCTGGGACGCGGCGCGCGGCGGCGGGCTCCAGCGCAAGGCGGTGGTCGGTCAACTGAACGAGGTGGGAGGCCTGCTGACGCACCGACACCCCCCGGCGGTGGAGCAGCGGCTGTGGCTGGTCGCGGCCAACCTGGCGGTGCTGGCGGGCTGGATGTCGCACGACGTGGGCCTGGAGCCCACCGCCCAGCGGTACTTCATGATCGCGGCGGAGTCGGCCAAGGAGGCCGGCGACCGGCCGCGGGCCGGCGAGGCGATCTCCCGGGCCGCGCGGCAGATGGTCCACCTGGGCCGGGCCGACGACGCGATCGACCTGATGTCGGCGGCCAAGGCGGCCGGCGGCCGGGTGCTGCCGAGAACGCGCGCGATGCTGAACACCGTCGAGGCCTGGGCGCACGCCTCGATCGGGCACTCCCAGGACACCTGGCGGCTGCTCGGGGAGGCCGAGGACCTGTTCGCCGAGGGGGCGCCGGAGCCGCCGCCGTCCTGGATGCAGGTGTTCGACGAAGCCGAACTGCGCGGCATGCAGGCGCTGGTGCTGCGCACGCTGGCGGAGCACGACCCCTCGGCGGCGGCGCAGGCGCAGCGGCACGCGGAGCGGGTGATCACCCTGCGGGAGGGCACCGGGCAGCTGCGCTCGGCGCTGTTCGACCGGATCACCCTGGCCTCGGTGCACTGGCTGAGCGGCGAGCCGGACGCGGCGGAGTTCCAGGCCAAGATGGTGATGAACCTGATCGGTCAGAACTCCTCGCACCGGACCTGGGACCGGCTGCGCGAGATGTACCGGCTGACCGCGCGCTACCGGGGCCTGCCGGTGGTGGACGAGCTGCGGGCCGAGCTGGGGCGGGAGTTGCGGGCGGCGGACGCGAAGAAGCGGCCGAAGCGGTCCTGAGGCCCGGGGGTCCTGAGGCCTGGGGGTCCTGAGACGTGGAGGTTGTGCGGCCCGGAGGTTCTGCGGCCCGGAGCTTCTGAGGCCCGGAGCTTCTGAGGCCCCGGCGGGCCCCGGTCAGTTCGGGGGGGCCGGCCGCAGCAGCATGCGCAGGGCGGTGACGGTGCCGTCCGTGCCGAGGACGGGCTCGCCCGCGCACTCGACGCTGGCGTGCGGGGCGCCGTCGCGGCGGATCCGCAGGGTGCCGGCGGAGATACGGCCGTGGATCAGGGCGTCGGTCATCATCCGGCGCAGCACGGGCCGGTCGGCCTCGGGGAGGCGGTCGGGCAGCCGGTCCAGGCTGAGCGGGCCGTTGCCCGGGTCGCAGCCGAGGAGCTGGTAGGTGTCCGCGTTCCAGTGGACGCGGTCGGTGAGGAGGTCCCATTCGGCTGAGCCGATGAGGTGGTCGCGGCCGCCGTCGGCGTCGGGTCCGTCGCCGAGGTCGGGGTTCTTGGACGGCTCCTGCGCCGTGCCGTCCACTCTGCCGTCCGTTCCGCTGTCGGCGTCGCCGCTCGGTTCGCCGCGCGCGCCGTCGTCCGTCGCGCCCGCCGGGGCGCCGTCCACCGTGGCGGTGTCCGGTGGGCGGGCGGCGCCTATGGGCATCTTCATGGCGGGTCCATGGCTCGGGGGTGGCCCGCCGCGTGCGGGCCGTCGGTGGTGAGAAGACTGTGGCACAGCGCCCTCGCCCCTGCGGGCGATTTGGACATAACGCAGGCAAAATTCCCCTGGCATATGCCACTGTGGCAGCAGCCTTCGTCGCCCTGTGTGCGGAAGGTGGCGCGAGGCGGTAACCTTCGGTGATTCCGGCGCCCGGGCGCCCACCGCAGTACCGACCAGTGACCCCGGCGACGGAAATCCCGTTGCCACTACGACCGCCGCAACGGATGCTGACCTCATGTTCGAGCCAGTGATAGCACCCAGTGCCAGCCTCCTCGGCCTCCTGCAGCGAGGCCGCGGTGACGGGCAGCTCCACGCGCTGGCCGCCGACCGTACCGAGGCCATCGCCGCGCTGGAGGAGTGCGTCACCAGGGATCCGCGAGCCGACTGGCAGGTCGAGAACCGCTCCCTCTACTACGCCCGCCTCTACATGGAGCTGGAAGCCCCCCTCGACGGCATCGAGGACCACCTCCACTCCGCCGAGGACCTCGTCAGCGACGACGAGAACCGCACCGGCCTCGCCCTCTCCGTCCTGGGCCACCTCGCCGCGTACGGCCGGCGCGACGCGCTGCTGATGCTGCGCGAGTACACCGCCACCGGCGCCAACTGGGCCTGGGCCCTCGACGAGCTCGCCCTGCGCGACGACGACCGCGGCCTGCTGCTGCTCGGCACCGCCGTCCTGGACCGCTTCGCCCCGGGCCCCGAGGGCGACGCCGAGCTGCGCGAGTTCATCCGCAACGCCTACGAGCCCCGGCCCTGGCGGCTGTGGGCGGCCTACCACCCGAGAGTGGCGGCGGCCAGCGAGCAGTCACCCTTCGACCTCTGGCAGCGCCAGCTCAACCGCGGCGGCGTCACCCCGGGCTGGTCCACCGCCGACGTCCTGGCCTGGGCCGACCAGGGGAGCCTGGGCGCCCTCGGGGCCGGCGCCTTCCTCGGCGGAGCCGACAGCCGGCCCGAGCCCGCGCCCGACGCCGCCGATCCGGCCGCCCCCGACGCCGTGGACCGCCGGGCCGCCGCGGCCGCCCGCTGCCTGACCGCCGTCGTCCGGCCCGAGGACCGCCCCGCCGTGCTGGAGGCCGCCCGCGGTGGCCTGCCCGGCGCCCGCCGGGCCGCACTGCGCTACCTGGTCGACCAGCGCGACCCGGCCGCCGTCGAGCTGATCGAGGCCGCCGCCGTGGACGTCGACGACCGGATCGTGCGCGCCGCCCTGGAACTGGTCGGCCGGATGCGCGGCCCCGAGGTCCTGGCGCAGGCCCGCCGCTGGGCCGACCCGGCCACCGGGGGCGCAGACAGCGCGCTCGGCGAGGCCGCCGTCAAACTGCTCGCCGACGCCGGGGAGCCGGCCGACGCACCGCTCGTCGTCGACGGGCTGCGCCGCTGGGTCTCCGTCCGCGGAGTCAGTGGTACCGGGCTCGGCTCGCTGGTCGACGGTGCGGGGCGGCTGGTCGCCGCCGACGCCGTCCCCGTGCTGCGCCACATCTACGGGGAGGCCGCCTCCTCCGAACTGCGCGGCCGCGCCGCCCGGGCGCTCGCCGTGACCGATGTGCACTTCCCCGAGGGCCCCGCCGTCGAGTGCCTCTGGGACTGCGAGGAGTCCACGCGGGAGCTCGCCGCGCGCCATGTCGCCACCACGGGTGACGCGCGCGTGCTGGAGCGCCTGCGCCGGCTCGCCGCAGATCCGGCCGAGGAGGCCGAGGTCCACGCCGCCGTCCGCGGCCGGCTGACCGCCGCCCGGGAGTTCGGGCGGTAGGGCCCCGCAGGCCGGTGGCTGCCTCCCCGATCCTGGCGAACGACGGGGGGGGGGCGCCCCCCCCCCGTTCCAGCGCGTCGTCCAGAGCGTCG
>NZ_JBHWIJ010000151.1:0-8976 GCF_042732255.1 Kitasatospora sp. NPDC059803
AGGTCGACGAACCCGGGCACGACGGTGTACCCGGTCAGGTCGAGGTCGCCGGGCCCGCTCTCGCCTCCGAGGCCGGCGATCCGGTCGCCCTCGACGGCCAGGCGGCCGCCCTCGACGACGCCGCCGGGCAGGACCAGCCGGGCGCCGGCCAGTGCGGTACGGTCACGGTCCGCGGTGGTCACGCGGTCACCTCCATGGAGAGCAGATCCCAGGCGAGCAGGCCCGCGCCCAGGGACGCGGCGGTGTCTTTGAGCATGGCGGGTACGACCTTCGGGGGCATCTGGAAGGTCAGGCGCTCGGTGACCGCCGTGCGCAGCGGGCCGAAGAGCGTGTCACCGGCCTCGGCCAGCCCGCCGCCGACGATCACCGTGGACGGGTCGAGCAGGCTCTGGGCGAGCACGATCCCGTCGGCGAGGGCGTCGACGGCGCCCTGCCAGACCGCGAGCGCGCGGTCGTCCCCGGCGTCCACCGCGGCGGCGCAGGATGCCGCGTCGGCGTCGGGGTCGCCGCTGGCCGCGGCCCAGGCACGGGACACGGCGGAGGCGGAGGCGAGCGTCTCCAGACAGCCGCGGGCGCCGCAGCCGCACTGCGGTCCGCCCGGGCGGACCACGACGTGGCCGATCTCGCCGCCGTAGCCGTGCGCGCCGGCCTCGATCCGGCCGCCGATGCCGATGGCACCGGCGATGCCGGTGCCCAGCGCGATGAACAGGAAGCGGTCGACGCCCCGGCCGGCGCCGAGTCGGCCCTCGGCCAGGCCGCCCGAGCGCACGTCGTGGCCGAGTGCGACGGGGATGGCGGCTCCGTCGGGCCCGGCCAGGCGCTCGCCCAGCAGCTTGCGCAGCGGGAGGTCCCGCCAGCCGAGGTTGGCCGAGTAGACCGCGATGCCGTTCCTCTCGTCGATCGTGCCCGGGACGGCGACGCCGGCCGCGAGCGGGGCGACGCCGAAGCGGCCCCGGCCCTCGTCCGCCAGGTCGGCGGCGAAGTCGAGGATGGCGGCGACCACGGCGTCCGTGCCGTGCTCCCGCCCGGTCGGTCGGCGTGCTTCGAACAGCACGGAGCCGTCCTGGGCGAGCAGCGCGGCCTTCATGCCGGTGCCGCCTACATCGAGTGCGATGACGTGCTTCACGGAGGACAGTTTCCCTTGGTCGGGTAGAAGAGGTCTAGTCCAGTTGTCGGATTGGTCTGGTCCAAAGTAGGTGAGCTTTGTCGCAGATGGGGTCGGTGTGAGCGGCTTTGCGTCGGGCGCCTTCCGTTCACCTTCTGTTGCGCATCGTGCAATGACGTCCGCACTTCGATAACTACTCGGCGGGCTCGGCACAGTGGTGTGGACCACCGCCCGGTGGGTTTGGCAGTGTTGCGCCTCCCCCCTCCCGGATTCCCCCGTCCGGTCGCAGTTCTCCCCTGAAGGCGGTACCCGCGTTGAACAGGCGCGCCCACGTTCCCACCCGCGTCCTCGGCACCGCGCTGGCCGGAGCACTGGTACTCACCGCCGTCAGCGCCTGCGGCGGGCAGAACGACGGGCCGGTCACCCTCAAGCTGGTCGCCGCCGACTACGGGGAGAGCGCCGACACCAGCTCCAAGCTCTACTGGGACGAGATCGCGCACGGCTTCGAAGCCGCCAACCCCGGCATCAAGGTCGACGTCGAGGTGGACAGCTGGACCGACATCGGCAAGAAGGTCGACGACATGATCGCGGCCGGCAAGTCCCCCGACCTGCTGCAGACCGGCGGCTTCGCCGACCAGGTCGCGGCGGACCGGCTGTACCCGGCCGCCGACGTGCTCTCGATGGACACCCAGGCCAACTTCCTGGACACCTTCGCGCACGCCGGGCAGGTGCTCGGCACCCAGTACGGCATCCCGTTCGTCTCCTCCTCCCGGGTGCTCTTCTACAACAAGGCCGTCTTCCGCCAGGCCGGCATCACCCAGCCGCCGGCCACCTGGAACGAACTGCGCCAGGACGCCGAGAAGATCAAGGCCAAGGTGCCGGGCGTGACCCCGTACGGTCTGCCGCTCGGGCCGGAGGAGGCGCCGGCCGAGTCCATGCTGTGGACGCTGAGCGGCGGCGGCAGCCTCTCCGACGACGTCGGCAACTACACCATCGACAGCACCCAGAACCAGGCCACCTTCAGCTGGCTGAAGAACAACCTGGTGGCCACCGGGCTGACCTATCCGGACCCGGGCAAGATGAACCGCACCCCGGTCTTCCAGGACTTCGCGGCCGGGAAGGTCGCGATGCTGAACGGGCACCCGACGCTGCTGCGGATGGCCACCGCCGGGAAGATCGACTTCGGGACGGCGCCGATCCCCAAGAAGGACGGCGTGGGCAAGACCGGCAGCCTCGGCGTCGCGGACTGGATGATGGCGTTCAAGGCCAACGGGCACAAGAACGAGATCAAGAAGTTCCTGTCCTTCGCCTACTCCCGCGAGTTCCAGCTGAAGTTCGACGAGCAGTACAACCTGCTGCCGGTCACCCAGGACGCGTTCAACCAGATGACGTCCGACCCGAAGCACGAGGACCTCAAGCAGTTCGCGGTCGGGCTGACCAACGCCAGCTTCTACCCGTTCGGGGACCCGGCCTGGGGCGACGTCAGCAACCGGATCAAGGCCGGGATCGGGCAGGCCGTCACCGGGGACCCGAAGCAGGCGCTCGCCGGGCTGCAGGACGCGGCGGTCAAGGAGGCGGCCCGGGTCCGCAGGTGAACCCGGGCCGGGGCGCTCTTCAGGGGCGGGGGCGTCAGGGGCGGGCTCGTCAGGGGAGCGTGATGGCGTAGGCCTTGCGGAGCGTCTCGTGGACCGTCCAGGTGGTCCGGTCGCCCTCGCGCAGCACGGCGCAGTCGCCCGGGCCGACCTCCAGGGTCGGGCCGCCCTCGACCTCGATGGTCGCCCGACCGCTGAGCACCACGAACAGCTCGTCGGCCTCCACGTCGGTGACCACGCCCGGGGTGATCTGCCAGATGCCGCGCAGCTGGCGGCCGTCGGGGGACTCGGAGAGGACCAGGCCGGAGACCTCCGGGGTGCCGGAGACGATCTGGGCCGGGTCGAGCGGGTCGGGTTCGAGGTCGGCGGTGGGGATGTGCACGGCGAAGCTGGGCGTGGTCATACCGCCGACGCTAGCCGGGGCGGCCGGGCGCCGGAGGGCGCACAGTGTGTCCGGCTCACGCGGGAGAATGACACTCCGTAGTGATGGCGGAGGTGTCCTGGTGGGTGAGCTGAGTGAGCGGGACCTGGCCGTGCTGGCCCTGGAGGGGCGGCAGTGGCGGACGGCCGGGGCCAAGGAGCGGGCGATTCGGGAGGAGCTGGGGCTCTCCTCCACCCGGTACTACCAGCTGCTGAACGCGCTGCTGGACCGGCCGGAGGCACTGGCGCACGCCCCGGTGCTGGTGAACCGGCTGCGCCGGATCCGGGAGGCCCGGCGGTCCGCGCGGTAGCGGGAGGGGGCCGCGGGGTAGGGCTCGGGCATGGGCTTTGACGAGAAGTGGGTGCCGGTCACGGCTGCCGGGCGGGACGGGCTGCGGGCGATCCTGGCGGCGCCGGGCGAGGCGGTGATCGCGCTGGACTTCGACGGGACGCTGGCGCCGATCGTGGCGGATCCTGATCGGGCGCGGGCGCATCCGGGGGCGGCGGCCGCGCTGCGGGCGCTGGTGCCGGCGGTGCGGGCCGTGGTGGTGGTGACCGGGCGGCCGGCCGCGCTGGCGGCGGAGTACGGCGGCCTGGACGGGCTGCCCGGGGTCGTGGTGCTGGGGCACTACGGCGCCGAGCGCTGGGAGGGCGGCGAGGTGACCGCGCCGCCGGTGCACCCCGGGGTGGCCGGGGCGCGGGCGGCGCTGCCGGGCCTGCTGGCGGCGGCGGGGGCGCCCGAGGGGACGTGGCTGGAGGACAAGGGGCGCTCGCTGGCGGTGCACACCCGGCGCACGGCGGCGCCCGAGGAGGCGCTGGAGCTGCTGCGGGCGCCGGTCGGCGAGCTGGCGGCCGGGCACGGGCTGGTGGTGGAGCCCGGGCGGCTGGTGCTGGAGCTGCGGCCGCCGGGGGTGGACAAGGGCGCGGCGCTGACCGGCTTCCTGCGCGAGCGCGGGGCCGGCTCGGTGCTGTACGCGGGGGACGACCTGGGGGACGTGGCGGCCTTCGCTGCGGTGGAGAAGCTGCGCAGCGAGGGGGTGGCGGGGCTGCTGGTGTGCAGCGGCGTGGTGGGGGACGCGCCGGTGCGCGAGCTCGCCGACCGGGCGGACCTGGTGGTCCCGGGCCCGGCCGGCGTGGTGGAACTGCTCGCGGCGCTCGGCGCGGCCGTCGGCGCGGGCTGAGCCGGGCGGCAGCGCGCGGTCGGGCCGGTTCAGCGTGCGTCGAGCCGGCTCAGAGCGCGCCGAGCCGGTTCACAGCGTGTTGAGCTGGTTCACAGCGTGTTGAGCTGGTCGAGGAACCACTGCTGCGGGGGCAGCGCGGTGGCCGCCGCCGCGAGGCGCTTGGTGCGGTCGGCGCGCTCCTCCTCGGGCATGGTGAGGCCGGCGTGCAGGGCGTCGGCGGTGGCGATGACGTCGTACGGGTTGACGGTGAGCGCGTCCTCGGCGAGTTCGGCGTACGCGCCGGCCTCGCGGGAGAGCACCAGGGCGCAGCCGTGGTCGGACACCACCGGAACCTCCTTGGCGACCAGGTTCATGCCGTCCCGGATCGGGTTGACCAGGGCCACGTCGGCGAGCCGGTAGGCGGCCAGGGAGCGCGGGAAGTCGTCGTCGACGTGCAGGATCAGCGGCTGCCAGGCGGGGGTGGCGAACTCGGCGTTGATGTCCTCGGCGAGCCGTTGGACCTGGGCGGTGTAGGCGCGGTACTCGGCGAGGTCGGTGCGCGAGGGGTAGGCGAAGGCGATGTGCACCACCCGGTCGTGCCATTCGGGGCGGGTGCGCAGCAGGTGCCGGTAGGCCTGGAGGCCGCGGACGATGTTCTTGCTCAGCTCGGTGCGGTCGACCCGGACGATGGTGCGGCGCCCGCCGACGGCCTCGCGGAGGGCGGCGAGGCGTTCGTCGACGTCCGGGCGGTGGGAGCGTTCGCGCAGGAAGTCGGCGTCGGCGCCGAGCGCGTGGACGCCGAGCCGGGTGGTGCGGCCGGCGTGGGTGACGGTCATGGCGTCCCGGTCGACCTCGGCACCGAGCAGGTCGGCGCAGCAGTCGGCGAAGGCCAGCGCCCAGCGGCGGGTCAGGAAGCCGGCCCGGTCGGCGCCCAGGATGCCGGTGAGGACGGCCTCGGCGACGTCGTCGGGCAGCAGCCGGAAGTACTCGGGCGGGGCCCACGGGGTGTGCGAGAAGTGGCCGATCCGCAGGTCGGGGCGGGCGGCGCGGAGCAGGGCCGGGGTCAGCGAGAGGTGGTAGTCCTGGACCAGCACGGCGGCCCCGGGGGCGGCCTCGGCGGCCAGTGCCTCGGCGAAGGCGGCGTTGTAGGCGCGGTAGGCGGCCCACTCGGTGCGGAACCCGGCGTCGAAGGCGGGGGCGGTGGGGGTGGCGTAGAGCAGGTGGTGGACGAACCAGAGGGTGGAGTTGGCGACGCCGTTGTAGGCGCGGGCGAAGGTGTCGGGATCGATGTCCAGCATGCGGACGGCCTGGCCGCCCACGTCGTGCCCGGCGAGGTCGAGGCGGCCGTCCGGGGCCTCTCTGGCGGCCTGTCGGTCGGCGGCGCCGAGGGCGGCGCAGACCCAGACGGCGTCGGGGTCGTCGATGGCGGAGAGGCCGGAGACCAGGCCTCCGCCGCCGCGGCGGAGGGTCAGCGTGCCGTCGTCCGCGGTGCTGAACGACACCGGTCCCCGATTGGAGGCCACCAGGACGGGGGCGGTGCCGGTCGCACTCGAACGTTCGGTCGTGAGATCGCCCATGGTTGGTACGTTGCCTGGGCTCCGGAGCGGCAAACCCTTTCGGTGGGTGTTCAGTGTCGGGTCGCGTACTCGGGCACGGTGTGCATGGGCGGGCGTTCCAGGGCGGTCACCGGGTGGGTGTGGGCGGTGAACTCCCGGCTCTGCGGGTCGCGGGTGAACTGGGTCAGCAGCGGGTGGACGAGGTCGGCCGAGGCCTTCAGCCGGTGGGTGCGGTCGAGGCGTTCGAGGGCGGTGCGGTAGATGGTGGCGGCCATCCGGCCGAGGGCCTGGCCGTCCTGGTGCCGGTGGTGCCGGACGCCGACGTCCACCTGGGCCAGGGCGTCCAGCCCGACCGTCTCCAGCGCGTCGACCAGCAGGCCGAGTTCGACGCCGTAGCCGGTGGGGAAGGGGAGCCGTTCGAGCAGCGCGCGGCGGGCCGCGTACTCGCCGCCGAGCGGCTGGACGAAACCGGCGAGTTCCGGCCAGTGCAGGTTGAGCAGCGGGCGGGCGACCAGTTCGGTGACCCGGCCGCCGCCGGCCGGGACCACCGCCCCCTCCGTCTCCAGCGGCCGGTCGTACATGGCCTTGACCAGCTGGATGTCCGGTTCGGTGAGCAGCGGGCCGAGGATGCCGGATACGAAGGCCGGGTCGAACTCGCGCAGGTCGGCGTCGACGAAGCAGACGATGTCGCCGCGGGTGACCAGCAGCGAGCGCCAGAGCACCTCGCCCTTGCCGGGGACGGCGGGCAGCCGGGGCAGGATCGCGTCGCGGTACTCCACCCGGGCGCCGGCCCGGGCGGCGACGGCGGCGGTGGCGTCGGCCGAGCCGGAGTCGATGACGACGAGTTCGTCGACCAGCGGGAGGCGCTCCATCAGCTCGCGGCGGATGGTGCGGACGATGTCGCCGACGGTGGCCTCCTCGTCCAGCGCGGGCAGCACCACGCTGACCGTGTGGCCGGTCCGGCGCTTGGCCTCCAGCAGGGCGTGCACCGGCCGGTCGACCGCGCTCCACGAGCGGCGGCGCAGCCAGGACGCCGCCTGCGGGAGCAGCGCGGGGGTCGGTTCGGCGGGCACGGGACTCTCCTCGGCGGGGTCGGTGGGACGCGCCATCTCGCGTGGCGGACGATCCCGTTCGGGGTTGACGCCTTCGGATACAGTCTTCGTACAGCGGCCGGACCTTTGCACGTCGGGGTCGCCGTTGAGCACCACCACAATTTCACAAGCTCATCCAGAGGGACTGAGGGAACGGCCCGTTGACGTCCCGGCAACCTTCTCGCGCGGCTGTCTGTCGACAGGCCCCGGCGGGACAGGTGCCAATTCCGGCCTGTGGCGCGACCGTGCCACGGGGAAGATGAGGAGAGAGGCCTCCGCCATCATGGCTATCGACACTGTCGCACCCGCATCCGTGGACCTCGGCCCCGCCACCGCGCTGTCCTGTCGGGAGTGCGGCACCCGCTTCCCGCTCGGTCCGAGCTTCGCCTGCCTGGAGTGCTTCGGCCCGCTGGAGATCGCGTACGACTTCGGCAGCGAGGGCGCCGAGGAGCTGCGCCGCCGGATCGAGGCCGGCCCGAGTTCGATCTGGCGCTACGCGCCGCTGCTGCCCGTCCCGGCCGACGTCGCCACCAAGCCCAACCTGAACCCCGGTTGGACCCCGCTGGTCAAGGCGGACAACCTGGGCCGCGAGCTGGGCTTCACCGCGCAGCTGCACATCAAGGACGACTCGGGCAACCCGACCCACTCGTTCAAGGACCGCGTGGTGGCCTGCGCCATCGAGGCCGCGCGGGCCTTCGGCTTCACGACGCTCTCCTGCTCCTCCACCGGCAACCTGGCCGGCGCGGTGGGCGCGGCGGCCGCCCGGGCCGGTTTCAAGTCCTGCGTGTTCATCCCGCACGACCTGGAGCAGGGCAAGGTCGTCATGGCCGGGGTGTACGGCGGCGAGCTGGTCGGCATCGAGGGCAACTACGACGACGTGAACCGCTTCTGCTCGGAGCTGATCGGCGACCCGGCCGGCGAGGGCTGGGGCTTCGTCAACGTCAACCTGCGCCCCTACTACGGCGAGGGCTCCAAGACGCTGGCGTACGAGATCTGCGAGCAGCTCGGCTGGCGGCTGCCGGAGCAGATCGTCATCCCGATCGCCTCCGGCTCCCAGCTGACCAAGATCGACAAGGGGCTGCAGGAGCTGATCAGGCTCGGCCTGGTCGAGGACCGGCCGTACAAGGTCTTCGGCGCCCAGGCGGCGGGCTGCTCGCCGGTGTCGGCGGCGTTCAAGGCCGGCCAGGACGTGATCCGCCCGGTCAAGCCGGACACCATCGCCAAGTCGCTGGCGATCGGCAACCCGGCGGACGGCCCGTACGTGCTGGACATCGCCCGGCGCACCGGCGGCGCGGTCGAGGACGTCACCGACGCCGAGGTGGTGGACGCGATCCGGCTGCTGGCCCGGACCGAGGGCGTCTTCGCCGAGACCGCGGGCGGGGTGACCGTCGGCGTGCTGAAGAAGCTGGTGGAGACCGGCCAGCTGGACCCGGCCAAGGAGACCGTCGCGATCAACACCGGCGACGGCCTGAAGACCCTGGACGCCGTCGCCGGGGCCGGGATGACCGCCGTCATCCGCCCGACCCTGGCGTCCTTCCACGACGCCGGCCTCGCGTCCGCCTGAAACACCCCCCACCCCGCTGGGTCGCACCCGCTAGGAGAACCATGAGCGCCAACGTCCGTATCCCCACCATCCTGCGCACCTACACCGGCGGCGCCGCCGAGGTGGCCGCCGAGGGCGCCACCCTGGGCGAGGTCATCGCCGACCTGGAGAAGAACCACGCGGGGATCGCCGCCCGCATCCTGGACGACGCCGGCAAGCTGCGCCGTTTCGTCAACGTCTACGTGAACGACGACGACGTGCGCTTCGCCGAGGGCCTGGCGACCGGGATCGCGGCCGGCGCCAGCGTCTCGATCATCCCGGCGGTGGCCGGCGGTTGCTGAGCCGCGCCCCGATCCGGGCACTCCGCCCGAGCCGTTCGTCCGACCGGCCGTTCGCGCGTACGGAATTCCCCGGACCCGACCCACGGTCGGCCGGCCGCCATTCGGCGTGAATAAGGCGGGGTCGACGTAATGAAGAGGTGGGGAACGAATCGTACCCGGCCTCCGCTC
>NZ_JBHWIJ010000151.1:8986-19133 GCF_042732255.1 Kitasatospora sp. NPDC059803
CTCCGCGCCCCCCCCCCGCCGCCTTCCGCCCCCCCGGCGGCGCGCGCCACCTCATTGCGTACCCCGCCCCCCCCGCCCCCCCGGCCGCATTTCGGCGGGAATATGGCGGGGTCAAGTCGGAGTAGAGTGTGGCTCGGTTGGGAACAGGGCTTCCCCTCATCCTCACCCGCGAATCGCCGGACGGTCGTCCGGCCGCTGAGACCGGTCGGATGCCTGGGCCGTGAAACATGTCAGGCAGATGTCAGAATTCCCGCGGGGATTTGTAGTAATCCGTCCGCTATGTCCGGCGTGAAATGCCGAATTCCTCCCGCTTTCGCCCGTCCTGCCCCTTGGCGCGGTGCCGGAATTCCCCGCAGCTGACCCTGTTGCAGAGGGCGTCGATCCGGATACATTCAGCCGCGGTCGACGTAATCACCCGCTCACAGGGCGCCGTCAGGCACCCCCGGCGGAGGACTGCGGCGTGCACGGCTGCGCCCAGGGGGGGTTCCCCGGGCCGGCCTTCAAACCAGACCCGGGCCCGCGACCTGCGGGCGCGTGAAGGGCCAGCACAGCACTAGGGGAGTTCGGAATGGCTCAGGGCACCGTCAAGTGGTTCAACGCGGAGAAGGGCTACGGCTTCATCGCGGTCGACGGTGGTGCGGACGTCTTCGTCCACTACAGCGCGATCCAGATGGACGGCTACCGCACCCTCGAGGAGGGCCAGCGGGTCGAGTTCGAGATCTCCCAGGGACAGAAGGGCCCGCAGGCGGACATGGTCCGCGCCGCGGTGTGACCCCCTTCCGACCCCAGGAGCTCGGCGCGGCCCACGGCTGGTGACCACTCGCTTCTCGACGGGCCCGTACGACACACGTCGTGCGGGCCCGTCGGCGTTCCCCGGCGGGGAGTTGCGCGGGTCGGCGGGAGCGCCCCGGACGGCTCGCGGGATCGCGATTGGGCTTGCACTCGACCACCCGGAGTGCTAATCATTGGCGTTAGCACTCACAGCGTGAGAGTGACAGCGGACCGGGTCGGTGAGGCCCCCGGGAGCGGTAGGGGAAAGGACCCCCGCACACCAGGGCCGTCCGTCGCGGGCACCCCTTGGTCCGAGCAGTCGACCGTGTCCCGGAGGACCACTTCTGATGGCCAAGATCATCGCCTTTGATGAGGAAGCTCGCCGCGGCCTTGAGCGTGGCATGAACCAGCTCGCCGACGCAGTGAAGGTCACGCTCGGCCCCAAGGGTCGCAACGTCGTGCTGGAGAAGAAGTGGGGCGCCCCCACGATCACCAACGACGGTGTCTCCATCGCCAAGGAGATCGAGCTCGAGGACCCCTACGAGAAGATCGGCGCGGAGCTCGTCAAGGAGGTCGCCAAGAAGACCGACGACGTCGCGGGTGACGGCACCACCACCGCCACCGTGCTCGCCCAGGCCCTGGTTCGCGAGGGTCTGCGCAACGTCGCCGCCGGCGCCAACCCGATGGCCCTGAAGCGCGGCATCGAGAAGGCCGTCGCCGCCGTCTCCGACCAGCTGCTGGCCCAGGCCAAGGACGTGGAGACCAAGGAGCAGATCGCCTCCACCGCCTCCATCTCGGCCGCCGACACCCAGATCGGCGAGCTCATCGCCGAGGCCATGGACAAGGTCGGCAAGGAAGGCGTCATCACCGTCGAGGAGAGCAACACCTTCGGTCTGGAGCTTGAGCTCACCGAGGGCATGCGCTTCGACAAGGGCTACATCTCCGCCTACTTCGCGACCGACCTGGAGCGCATGGAGGCGACGTTCGAGGACCCGTACATCCTCATCGCCAACTCCAAGATCGGCTCGGTCAAGGACCTGCTGCCGCTGCTGGAGAAGGTCATGCAGAGCGGCAAGCCGCTCGTCATCATCGCCGAGGACGTCGAGGGCGAGGCCCTGTCGACCCTGGTCGTGAACAAGATCCGCGGCACCTTCAAGTCCGTCGCCGTCAAGGCCCCGGGCTTCGGCGACCGCCGCAAGGCCATGCTCGGCGACATCGCCATCCTCACCGGTGGCACCGTGATCTCCGAGGAGGTCGGCCTCAAGCTGGAGAACGCCGGCATCGACCTGCTGGGCACCGCCCGCAAGGTGGTCATCACCAAGGACGAGACCACCATCGTCGACGGTGGCGGTGACAGCGAGCAGGTCGCCGGCCGCGTGAACCAGATCCGCGCCGAGATCGAGAACAGCGACTCGGACTACGACCGCGAGAAGCTCCAGGAGCGCCTCGCCAAGCTGGCCGGCGGCGTGGCCGTCATCAAGGCCGGCGCGGCCACCGAGGTGGAGCTCAAGGAGCGCAAGCACCGCATCGAGGACGCCGTCCGCAACGCGAAGGCCGCCGTCGAGGAGGGCATCGTCGCCGGTGGTGGCGTCGCGCTGCTGCAGGCCTCGGTCGCCTTCGACAAGCTGGAGCTGGAGGGCGACGAGGCCACCGGTGCCAACATCGTCAAGGTCGCGCTGGAGGCCCCGATCAAGCAGATCGCGACCAACGCCGGCCTGGAGGGTGGCGTCGTGGTGGAGAAGGTGCGCAACCTTCCCGCCGGTCACGGCCTGAACGCGGCCACCAACACCTACGTCGACCTGATCGCCGAGGGCATCATCGACCCGGCCAAGGTGACCCGCTCCGCGCTGCAGAACGCCGCCTCCATCGCGGCGCTGTTCCTCACCACCGAGGCCGTCATCGCCGACAAGCCGGAGAAGGCCGCTGCGGCCGCCGGCGGCGGCATGCCGGGCGGTGACATGGACTTCTGATCCTGATCGCACCGATCGGATCAGTTGGTTCCTGATCGTGTGGGCGGTCCCCTTCGGGGGGCCGCCCACACGGCGTTCTACCGGAGAATGGACAGATGGCTTCCGACGACATCGAGACCGCGCTGCACAACGCGCGGGCGCTGATCCTGGCCGACCTCACCGCGCGGGACGTGGCGGACGCCGCCGTCGTCTCCCTGGTGGAGCAGGCCGTGACGCACCGCCGCTGGTGGCTGGAGCAGTGGCCGGACGGCACCGAGTACGTGCTCGGGCTGGTCGCCCAGGACGTCCAGGACGCGCTGCTGGAGGCGTACGGGCGCTGGCCGCTGTGCACCGCCTGCGCAGCCGACGGGGACCCGCACGCGCTCGGCGTGGAGCCGGAGCTGGGGCCGGAGCCGCACTGGGTGTGCGGCAAGCAGGGTGCGGTGGTCGCGCCGGTGGGGGAGCTCTCCTAGCCAGCTCCTGGCCCGCTCCTGGTCCGCTCCCAGCCGACTCGTGGTCCGCGTGGTGGACCGGGCGGCGGGAGTACTGGACCTATAGGTAGGTTGACGATATATGTAGTCGTATGACTGAACGCTCGATGCAGGAGCCGACGCTGCTGCTGCTCACCGCCCTGGCGGACGCCCCGAGACACGGCTACGCCCTCATCCAGGAGATCGCCGCGATCTCCGAGGGCCGGGTCAAGATGCGCACCGGCACCCTGTACGGCGCCCTCGACCGGCTGCTCCAGCAGGGGCTGATCGAGGTCGCCGCGGAGGAGGTCGTGGACGGGAGGGCGCGGCGCAGCTACGCGCTGACCAGCGTCGGCCGGGAGGCGCTGGCCTCCGAGGCGGAGCGGCTGCGGGCCGTCGCCACCGAGGCGGAGCGCCGTCTCGCGAACGTCCTGTCGGCGCTGCAGGGAAAGCCGGAGCCGGAGGGGAAGTCGATGATGAGGGGGTTCTTCGCATGACCACACCCATGACCACGCCGACGATGGGGGCGCCTTCGACCGCGCTGCGGGCGGCGCTGCAGTTCTACCCGCCGCGCTACCGCCGGGAGCGCGGCGAGGAACTGGCCGCGGTGTTCGCCGACACCACGGCGGAGGCCGGCCGCTCGGCCGTCGCCCGCGAGGCGTTCGACCTGGCCGCGTACGGGCTGCGGGTGCGGCTCGGGCTGACCGGCTCCTCGCTGGCCGGGCGGGTGCTCGCGCTGGCCGCGCCGATGGTCGCCGGGGCGCTGGCCGGTGCGGCCCTGGTGCCGTGGGTGAGCGATGCGGAGCGGGCCGCCCATCGGCTGACCTGGGACGACTCGTACCTCACGTACGCCCTGACCATCGCGCCGCCGGTGATCGCGCTGCTGCTCGCGGTGGCCGTCGTGACGGGGCGCTGGACGGCGGTGCGGGTCATCTCGCTGGTCCAGGCCGTCTCCGCGCTGTTCGTGCTGGCGAAGGCCGTCGTGCTGCCGCCGGAGTTCGACCTCTGGGGGGTGGGGGACAGCAGCGTGGCCACCATGCCGTTCGTGCTGGGGGCGCTGCTACTGGCCGCGGCGCCGACGGAGTTGCTCCCCAGGGCCTCCTGGCGTTCCGGCGGGCTGGCGCTGGCCTCGGTCCTCGGGGGTGGGCTGCTGGTGGCGCTCCAGCACTGGGGCGACTCGACCTTCCCGCTGGACATGCAGTGGTTCGCGGTGCTGCTGATCGGGCCGCTGCTGCTGACCTTCACCGCGCTGCGCGGCCGGGTGCTGCCGGCGGCCGTCGGGGTCGCGGTGCTGTCGCTGACGATGTTCGCGGGCCTGTTCAACATCTGGCGCGAGGGCCGCGGGTTCTGGCACGTGCTGCCGATGGCGGCGCCGGTGCTGCTGCTCCTGGTGGCGGCCGCGGTGGCGGTGCGCCGGATCGGGACCGGCGACGGGCTCGGCGGACGGTTCGGCGGGGGCTCCGGGAAGGGGCGCAGCCTGGCGTGACCCGGGGGCTGGGGCGAAGTGCTCGCCGGGCCCGGCCGGATGTGGCAACCTACTGATATGTCTAGACCAATTTTCGAAGTCATCGCGCTGACGCCCCAGGACGCCCAGGCTGCCGAGTCGGGCGGCGCCGACCGGCTCGAACTGGTCACCGACATGGCCGCGGACGGGCTCACCCCGTCCGTCGAGGACTTCGCCCGGATCCGGGCCGCCGTCGACATCCCGCTGCGCGTCATGCTCCGGATCCAGGACGGCTTCGCGCCCGGCGGCCTGGACGAACTGGCCGCCCGGGCCGCCGCGTTGCGGGCCGAGGGCGCCGAGGAGTTCGTCTTCGGCTTCCTCCACGCCGACGGCGCCGTCGACCTGGCCGCCACCGCCGCCGTCGCCGATGCGGTGGCCGGCTGCCGCTGGACCTTCCACCGGGCGATCGACCACAGCGCCGACCGGGCCGCCCTGCGGGCCGCCGTCGGCGCGCTGCCCGGGCTGGACACCTTCCTCACCTCGGGCGCGCCTGCCGGCGTCGACGCCGGGCACGAGGTGCTGCTGGCGGACCTGGCCCGCGCGGGCGAGCCCGGGTACGGGCAGCGGATCCTGATCGGCGGCGGCCTGCGGGCCGAACACCTGAAGGGGCTGCGGGCCGAGGGCTTCGACGGCTTCCACGTCGGCGGCGCGGTGCGGGTCGACGGCTGGCGGACGCCGGTGGACGCGGCCAAGGTCGCCGAGTGGCGGGCCTTGATCGACGCCTGAGCGCGCGCGGCGGGCGGGGGGCCGGTCCCGGTGGGGCCGGCCCCCGCTGCCCGGTTCCTCAGTGCAGCTGCGCGGGCAGCGGCTCGCCGTGCAGCACCGTCAGGCCGGAGACGGCACGGGTGAGCGCCACGTACAGCCGCCGCAGGCCGGTCCGCTCGTCCGGCTCGCCCGCGACCACCGCGGCCGGCTCGTCCAGCACCACGTAGTCGTACTCCAGGCCCTTGGCCAGCGAGGCCGGGACGAGCGTCAGCCGGGCCTCGGCGCTGGTCTCGGCGCCGGGGGACAGGTACGGCAGGCCGGCCGCGGTCAGCGCCTCGGCGAGCGCCGGGATCCGGGCGTCGGCGGCGATCAGCCCGGTCGAGCCCTCGTGCTCCAGCGCCTCGCGGCAGGCCGCCAGGACGGCGGGCACGGCCTCCCCGTCCGGGAGGCGGCGGATCGTCAGCGAGCCGGGGGCGTCGCGCACGGAGGTCGCCGGGGCCAGGCCCGGGGCGATCGCCGGGAGCAGCCGGGAGGCGTACGCGATGACCTCCTCCGGTACCCGGAAACCCTTGGTCAGCTCCTCGACGTGGGCGTCCGGCTTGCCCAGGTGGCGCAGCGCGTCCGGCCAGCTCGCCGTCGCCCACGGGGTGGTGCCCTGGGCGAGGTCGCCGAGGACGGTCGCCGAGCCCGTCGTGCAGCGGCGGCCGACCGCGCGGTACTGCATCGGGGAGAGGTCCTGCGCCTCGTCCAGCACCACGTGCCCGAGCGAGGGGGTGCGCTGCACCAGGTCCGTCGCCTCGTCGACCAGGACGGCGTCGGCCTGCGTCCAGCGGGCCGTCTTCACCGAGCGGCCCGGCTTGGGCCACAGCACCGCCTGCTGCTCCTCCGGGGTCAGCACGCCCTCCGCGCAGGCGGCCAGGAACTCCGGGTCGGAGAGCAGCCGCAGCACCAGCTTCGCCGGATCGACCGCCGGCCAGCACTCCTTGGCCACCGCCTTGACCGCGGCGTTGCGGGCCACCGCGTCCTGCACCCGGTCGTCGGGGGCCTCGCCGGACTGTTCCATCTTCAGCAGCACGGTGTGCGCGATCCGCTGCGGCAGGGCGTCCCTGGCGGCGCCGTAGCGCACCTCGCGGCCCTTCAGCTCCTCGATGATCTCGGCGAGCTCGTGCACCTGGACGCGCCAGCGGCGGGAGCCGCGGACCACCACGCAGGGCTCGGTGGGCAGCGCGATGCCCGCGCGCACCGCCCGGCGCAGCACCTCGGCCATCCGGGCGTCGCCCTTCAGCCGGGCCGCCTGCGGGTCGTCCTCGCCGCGCACCTCGACGTGCCCGACCAGCTGCTGCACGGTCGCCTGGGCGACGTCCAGCTCGCCCAGGGCCGGGAGCACCTGCTCGATGTAGGAGAGGAAGGCGTTGTTCGGCCCGATCACCAGCGTGCCCGTCCGGGCGAGGCGCTCACGGTGCGCGTACAGCAGGTACGCGACGCGGTGCAGGCCCACGGCCGTCTTCCCGGTGCCGGGGGCGCCCTGGACGCAGATGGTGCCCGTCACGTCGGAGCGGACGATCTCGTCCTGCTCGGGCTGGATGGTGGCGACGATGTCGCGCATCGGGCCGACGCGGGGCTTCTCGATCTCGGCGGCGAGCAGGGCGGAGGCGGTGTCCGCCTCCGCCGGGTCGCTCAGGTGCTCGTCCTCGTAGGCGGTGAGCTCGCCGGCGGTGTAGCCGAAGCGGCGGCGGCGTTCGACGTCCAGCGGTTCGGTGCGGGTGGCCCGGTAGAACGGCTGGGAGACCGGCGCGCGCCAGTCGATCACCATCGGGTCGCCGTCGGCGTCGTGGACGTGCCGGCGCCCGATGTAGAAGTTCTCGCCGCCTCCTCCTTCGCTCAGCTCCTCGCTGATCGCGTGCAGGTAGTCCAGGCGGCCGAAGAACAGCGGGGTGTGCGAGAGGTCGGCGAGGGCGGCGATCCGGGCCTCGATCTGGTTCTGGAGGACGGCGGCGGACACCCAGGTGCCGGTCACGTCGCGCAGGTCCAGCGACTGGACGTCCTCGCGCATCGCTCGCAGCGCGGACCGGGACGCGGCCAGGTGGTCGCGTTCGCGCTGGAGGGGGTCGGTGGTGGGGGTGGCGGGCACAGCGAACCTTCCCGGCTGCGCCGGAACCGGGCGCAGCGGATCGATGGAGCTCACGGTGGGTACGGCCGACCGGTTGCCGTGCGGTCGGCGCCTCCCCCGGCTGCCTGCGCGACTTCAGCAGGTACCACGGTTCGGGAGGGGGCAGACGGACGATCCTAGACCCGTGCGGCCCGGGGTTCCAGCCCCGCAGGTCCCGGGCCCGCAGGTCCCGGGCCCGCAGGTCCCGGCCCCCGTACGACCCGGAGGACGCGCACCGCGGCGGCACCGCCCCGGGCACCGCCGCGCGCGTGGTCCTCCTCGGGCGCGACGGTGTCCGGGGCCGGGGTGCCCTACCGCACGCCCTACAGCACGTCGTCCGCGTCGATGATGCGGTACGCGTAGCCCTGCTCAGCCAGGAAGCGCTGCCGGTGGGCGGCGAAGTCCTGGTCCACGGTGTCCCGGGCGACCACCGAGTAGAAGTGTGCCGAGTGGCCGTCCGCCTTCGGGCGCAGGACGCGGCCCAGGCGCTGGGCCTCCTCCTGGCGGGAGCCGAACGTCCCGGAGACCTGGATGGCCACGGTGGCCTCGGGCAGGTCGATCGAGAAGTTCGCGACCTTGGAGACCACCAGGACGCCGATCTCCTTGTTGCGGAACGCCTCGAACAGCTTCTCGCGCTGGGCGTTGCTGGTCTCGCCCTTGATCACGGGCGCGTCCAGCACCTCGCCGAGCTCGTCCAGCTGGTCGATGTACTGGCCGATGACCAGCGTCTGGTCCTTCTCGTGCTTCTTCACCAGCGCCTCCACCACTCGCCGCTTGGTCGCCGTGGTGGCGCAGAAGCGGTAGCGCTCCTCGGGCTCGGCGGTGGCGTAGGCCAGGCGCTCCGAGTCGGTCAGGGTGACCCGCACCTCGCAGCAGTCGGCGGGCGCGATGTAGCCCTGCGCCTCGATCTCCTTCCACGGCGCGTCGAAGCGCTTGGGCCCGATCAGGCTGAACACGTCGCCCTCGCGGCCGTCCTCGCGCACCAGCGTCGCGGTCAGGCCCAGGCGGCGGCGGGCCTGGAGGTCGGCGGTGAACTTGAACACCGGCGCCGGCAGCAGGTGCACCTCGTCGTAGACCACCAGGCCCCAGTTGCGGGCGTCGAACAGCTCCAGGTGCGCGTAGGCGCCCTTCCGCTTGGTGGTCATCACCTGGTAGGTGGCGATGGTGACCGGGCGGATCTCCTTGCGCGTCCCGCTGTACTCGCCGATCTCCTCCTCGGTGAGCGAGGTGCGCTTGACCAGCTCGTGCTTCCACTGGCGGGCCGAGACGGTGTTGGTGACCAGGATCAGCGTCGTCGACTTGGCGTGCGCCATCGCGGCCGCGCCGACCAGCGTCTTGCCGGCGCCGCAGGGCAGCACCACGACGCCCGAGCCGCCGTGCCAGAAGCCCTCGACGGCCTGTGCCTGGTACGGGCGCAGCCGCCAGCCGTCCTCGTCCAGCTCGATCGGGTGCGCCTCGCCGTCCACGTACCCGGCGAAGTCCTCGGCTGGCCAGCCGAGCTTGAGCAGCACCTGCTTGATCTGGCCGCGCTCGGAGGGGTGCACCACCACCGTGTCCGGGTCGACCCGGGCGCCGACCAGCGGGGCGATCTTCTTGGAGCGCAGCACCTCCTCCAGCACCGGCCGGTCGGTGGTGGCGAGCACCAGCCCGTGCGTCGGGTGCTTGAGCAGCTGGAGCCGCCCGTAGCGGCCCATGGTGTCCGCCACGTCCACCAGCAGTGCGTGCGGCACCGGGTAGCGCGAGTACGTCACCAGGGCGTCGACCACCTGCTCGGCGTCGTGCCCCGCCGCCCGCGCGTTCCACAGCCCGAGCGGCGTCACCCGGTACGTGTGCACGTGCTCGGGGGCGCGCTCCAACTCGGCGAACGGCGCGATGACGCGGCGGCACTCGGCGGCCTTGGGGTGATCGATCTCCAGGAGAAGAGTTTTGTCGCTCTGGACGATGAGCGGTCCGTCGTTCACGCGGGGAAGCCCTCCACTGGCTGACAGGCTGGATTGACGCAGACCCTCCAGTGTCGCGCATTGCGCGGCGAACGTGAGCGGGCCCCTTCCAAACGTGATCGGGCTTCTTCCATTCGTACGGGTGACCGCGCCCGCGACCGCGACCGCGCCGGTACCCGCGCCCCGGGCGACGGCTCCGGGTGACCACGGTGCGCATCGCTCGTTGAGCCGGGCATGAAGAAGTCGAAGCGCGTTCTCACCGCTCTCGCCCTGATGGGTACGGCCTTCGCGGCCACCGCCTCGTCCGTCGGCTCCGCGCACGCCCTCGCGGGGATCGGGGAGGGGCCCGGCGGGCTGCTCGCCGCGCCCGGATTCCTGATCGCCGACCAGGTCGGCGGAGGCTCGCTGCCGGTCGGGCAGGGGGAGATCGGCAGCCTGGCGGACAAGGCCGTCAAGGAGAAGATGAAGGAGTCGCAGGGGCACTGAGCCCGGCCCTGCCGCCGGGGTTACTCGTCGAGTTCCGCGACGCCGGTGATGCGGTGCAGGGCGAAGGTGCGGAGCTCGTCGGCGTGGTGGGGGGGGGGGGGGCGCGGAGGACGCCACGCCCTCACTCAGCTCGCTGTGACTATTTCGGGGTCGTGGAGACGCCCGAGTGTTGG
>NZ_JBHWIJ010000152.1:0-2128 GCF_042732255.1 Kitasatospora sp. NPDC059803
GCGTTCACCGCCCCGGTGGCGCGTCCGGCGTCTCGGCGTCAGCCCCGGGGCAGGGCCAGGGACTGAACGGCCGGCAGCTTGCGCCAGTCGCTGGAGACGATGCTGGCGTGCGCCCGGGCCAGTTGCTCGGTGCGGGCGCGGGCCTGCTCGGCCGTCGGGTCGGTGGCACTGATGGCGGGCGCCACGTTGTGCGCGTCCGTCATGACCAGCAGGTAGTGCGAGCGGTCGTACCACGCGGTGTCGACGCCGTTGAGGTACGTGGCGGCGTCGCCGTCGAAGACCACGAACCAGGGCCGGATCCCGGCGTCCGCGCCCGTGTACGCGGCGCGCGGGTCGCCGGTCTTGGCGCCGTGCACGGCGGGGAACAGCTGGGCGTCGCCGATCCGGCCCGCGGCGGCGAGGTCGCGCAGGTGGCGGCCGTACTCGACGTCGGTGTGCAGGGTGTCGAAGGGGTTGCTCTCCTCGACCGTCCCCGGGATCGCGTACAGCAGGACCTTTCCGGCCAGCGCCGCGCGGCTCGGCCAGTTGCCGGCCCGCACCGCCTCGTCCACGCCGGCGTACGAGCCGCCGCCCGGCTTGGCGAGCAGGTCGGCGGGGCGCAGCACGGCCGGGCCCAGGTGGGCGGCGATCAGCGTGTCCAGTTCCGTCGGCCCCATGCCGAGGTTGGCGGAGAAGCCCGCCTTCAGCTCCAGCTTGACGACCAGCGGGCCGGCGCCGGGGTGGGCGCCGAGCCAGACCCGGACGTCGTCGAGGCAGTTCTCCAGGTTCTTGTTGGCGCCGCCGCTGTAGAGCTGCGCCGGGGTGCTGGCGGCGGTGCAGTTGTTGGAGTTGCCGAGCGGGTTGGAGTGGCTGACCTTCCACTCCTTGGTGACGATGTCCGTCCAGATGTCCAGCTCGATCATCCCGGTGCCGGTGTCGAGCCCCTGGGCGAGGTACGGGTAGGCGGCCGGGTCGTAGGTGTTGTGCAGGCCGACGGTGGTGGCCGAGCCGAACGGCAGGTCCGCCGGGCCGCTCGCGGCCGCGTCCTGCGCCGCGTCGGCGGTCGCCGGTATCAGGGCCGCGGCAGCGGCGAGCAGGCCGGCCGCCAGGATGGCGGCGGCGGTGCGGCGTACGGTCACAGGTACTGTCCCCCCAAGTGCGGATGTGCCTCCGGCCGCCCCTCCCGGACGGTCGGACGAAGCATCGCCCACCAGGGCGAGCTTCGGGTGAAGAAGACACGACAATAGCGTGACGGCTGTACCGCTCCCGCCCGGGTTAGCGTGGGCCGTCCAGCAGGCGCGGCCCGGTCCGCGCCGGAGCACCGAGCACCGGAGGAACTCCCGTGTCCCTGGTCCGCGTCCACAACTTCTCGATCTCGCTCGACGGCTACGGAACGGGCGAGGGGCAGAGCCTCGACTCGCCGTTCGGTCACGCCGGCGACCGGCTGCACGGCTGGTTCTTCCAGACCCGGACCTTCCGGCGGATGCACGGCCGGGAGGGCGACACCGGCGGCGACACCGGTGTCGACGACGCGATGGCCCGCACCTGGAGCGACGGCATCGGCGCGGAGATCATGGGGCGCAACAAGTTCGGCCCGCAGCGCGGCCCGTGGCAGGACCACGAGTGGCAGGGCTGGTGGGGGCCGGAGCCGGTGTTCCGCACCCCGGTCTTCGTCCTCACCCACCACCCGCGCCCCACGCTGGAGATGGCGGGCGGGACGACCTTCCACTTCCTCGACGCCACGCCCGAGGAGGCGCTGCGCCAGGCCCGGGAGGCGGCCGACGGGAAGGACGTCCGGATCGGCGGCGGCCCGAGCACCGTCCGGGCCTTCCTGGCGGCGGACCTGATCGACCACCTGCACGTGGTGGTGGTGCCGATCGTCCTCGGCCGCGGCGAGCGGCTCTGGGACGGGCTCGAAGGCCTGGAACAGCGCTTCCGCACCGAGGCGGTGACCAGTCCGAGCGGCGTCACCCACCTCACCTTCACCCGGCGGTGACCGGTCGGTAGCCGGGCAGCAGCCGAAGGCGGTGGGGGGGCGCCCCCCCCCCGGGGGGGCCCCCCCCCCCCCCCCCCGCCGCCCCCCCCCCCCCCCCCCAAAAATAAACCGCCCGGCGCCGCGGAGAAGTTGTAGTAGTAAAAATACCGCGAA
>NZ_JBHWIJ010000152.1:2138-19056 GCF_042732255.1 Kitasatospora sp. NPDC059803
CCTCACAGACCCCGGTCTGTGACCGGTTGGTCGCTGTGCCTCATCCGATTGCGTTTGCAACCCACCAACAGCGGTTATGCCACCGTCACACCCGGACCGGACGGACCCGGACCGTCAGACCTATCAGACCCGGTCGGCCGCGATCAGGACGTACTGGAAGGAACCGTCCCTGTAGGAGTTGATGAACGCCTCCTCGATGCCGGTGACCAGCGAGGAGGTGGCGCGCAGCTCCCAGTAGGGCAGGGTGGCGGGGGTCAGGTCGATGACGGCCTGCGGCACCAGCCGGTTGTCCGCCATGGCCCGCAGGTACTCCCGGCGGGAGTGGATGTTGCACTCGAAGTGCGCGTTGATCTGCGAGACCCACTTGGACGGCTGCCCGTAGGCGGGGTTCCAGCAGCCGGTGACGGTCACGTACCGGCCGCCGACGGCGAGGATCCGGGAGTGCTCGGCGAACAGGTCGTGCAGGTCGACGTACATGCTGGACTCGTTGTTCCACGAGCCCGCCACCTGGCCGGTCTCGAACGGCATGTCGAGCATGTTGCAGACCTGCGAGCGGACGAAGTCGCCGATGCCCAGCTCGCGGGCCCGGTTGTTGCCGAACTCGGCCTGCTTGGCGGAGAGCGTGACGCCCTGGACCCGGCAGCCGAAGCGCTGGTGGGCCATCACCATCGAGCCGCCGCGGCCGCAGCCGGCGTCCACCAGGGTGGCGTCGGACGGAACCGCGCCCAGGTGGTCGAGGAGCAGCTCGGCCTGCGCGGACTCCAGGCGGTGCAGCTCGGTGATCACCTTCTTCTCGCGCTCGCTGTCGGCCGGGTCGCCGATGGCGGCGTGGTCGACGTCGCCGATGCCGTAGTGGTGGTGGTAGAGGCCGTCCACGTCGCCGAGGCGAAGGTTGACCGGCCGTGCCTCGTGGTCCCAGTAGCGTGCGATGTCGCCCTGGTAGGGAGTCGCCGGCCCGGGGATGGCGGCGTTGTCGGCGGGGGTGGTGATGTCGTCGGTCAGGGACATGCGTCAGCTCCTAGCGGGTGATCAACGGAAGAGGGATGGCTGCCGGAAACGGTGGTTACCAGAAGTCGGGCAGGGTGTAGCGGAAGGAGTTGGTCTGGTGCCAGAAGTGGTTGCCGTCGACCCACGCGGACACACCGCGCAGGAACCGTACGAGGGTCGGGACGGGGCAGGCCGCGGCCAGCGCGGCCGCCTCGGCCTCGAAGGCGTGCATCAGGTCGTTGTGGACCTCGACCGCCTTGAGGTAGCCGTCCTGGTGCGAGCAGTCCTCGCGTTCGGCGATCACCACGGGCAGGTTCAGGTGCAGTCCGGGGATGGACAGCTCCTTGGTGTACGAGTACAGGTCGTTGACGATGGTGGTCGCGTTGCCGGCCAGGGCGATCACGCGCTGCATGGCGGGTAGCGCGTGCAGTTCGGCCGGCAGCTCGTAGCCGCCGACGCTGTCCGTGATCGTCGGGCAGGGGCGGAAGTTGTTGAACTGGCGCATCGCCAGGTACTCCCACACCTGCGGGACGTGCTCGGTCTCGGCCCACGACGCCTCGGCGAGGTACCCGAGGTGCAGCCGGGCCATGTCGTGCCGGAACCGGTCCGCCTGGGAGGGCGTGGAGGCCCGGGTGAAGTACTCCATCGCGGAGCGGTACGCCCGGCGGGGCGCGTCCTCGTACAGCGAGGCCTCCCACTCCGGGTGGTACTCCGGCGTGGTGTGCAGCGGGTCGAGCGCAGTGTGCGCCAGTAGCAGGCGCCCGCCGAGGCCGACCGGTGAGCCGCCGTGATCCTCGCAGTAGCAGTCGTCGACCGCGTTCTCGGCGACCATCAGGCGGGCGGCGAGCATCAGGTGGTCGACGCTGGGCGCGTCGGGGTGGCAGGCCACCATGTAGCGGCCGGTCGAGAAGCCGTCGAACTGCTTCTCCCAGTCCGGCGGGTACAGCTCGACCTCGTCCAGCGCCCAGGCCTTGATCCTGAGGCTCAGTTCCTCCACCCGCACCGGGTCGGGCTCGGCCACCGGGTGGTGGTAGAGGCCCGGGATGGCGTCGCCGGGCTTCGGCTTGGAACCACCCGGCGAGGGGCTGTCGGACGCGGGGACGCCGGGCACGGAGGTCTTGAGTGCGGGTGCGCTCGGGGCGGGGGCGCTCTGCGCCAGGTTCAGGCCCGCGGTGCCCAGGCCGCTCGGACCGCGCAGGATCCGCTCCATCGCCGAGGAGCTCATGACCCCACCGCCGCGGCGGCAGTGCGCTCGAAGGGTGTCCCCGCTCTGGTGCACAGGGGCATGGAGCCTCCTCTGACTCTGATGAAGGATCGCAAGATATGACGGCTCGTCACCTGGCCGACGGCGTGGGCGGTCTTCGAACGCGCCCCCGTCTCGCTCGGTTCACAACCGTAGGCGCGGGGGCCGGTTCGGAAACGTTCCGGACGATCTTCTACACCCGATCAGGTGAACGTAGGCCCGTATGGCGTTTGAAACGCCGCCTCCTCATGCATCGGTCCGCCGCGCCCGCCGGTGTAAGGGGGAGAAGAATGGCCACGGCCCCGTGACGGAACGGGGCCAGGAAGGACGTACCAGCACATGGAGACCCAGGGCCGCAGCCGCACCGCACTGGTCGAGGACCTCATGGAGCGCTTCCCCGACGTACCCCGGGAGGCCGTGATCAAGGAGGACCTGCTGCGCGGCGGCATGGCCTTCGACGAGTCCGCCCTCAGCGGCAGCACCGGCACCGACGGGAGCGGCGAGGTCAAGCCGAAGTCGTACTTCATCTTCTCCTTCGACCACCACACCCTGCCCGAACTCGGCGCGGCCGCGCTCAACCGCCCGCCGGAGGAGGTCGTGCTCACCGGCGGCCCGTACGGGCTGCGCCGCACCGTGGTGTCGGTGCGCGTCAACCCGGACTCGCCGTACCGGGTCGGCGCCGGGGAGGACGGCGCCCTCGGCCTGTACCTCGACGGCGCGCGGATCGCCGACGTGGGCCTGCCCCCGATGCCGGACTACTACCGGCACACCCTGGCCAACGGGAAGTCGGTGATGGAGGTCGCCCCGACCATCCAGTGGGGCTACCTCATCTACCTGACGGTCTTCCGGGTCTGCCAGTACTTCGGCGCCAAGGAGGAGTGCCAGTACTGCGACATCAACCACAACTGGCGCCAGCACAAGGCCGCGGGCCGCCCCTACACCGGGGTCAAGCCGGTCGAGGAGGTGCTGGAGGCGCTGGAGCTCATCGACCGCCACGACACCGCCCGCGCCTCCCAGGCGTACACCCTCACCGGCGGCGCCATCACCTCGCAGGTCGGCGGCCGGGACGAGGCCGACTTCTACGGCCAGTACGCCAAGGCCATCGAGGAGCGCTTCCCCGGGCGCTGGATCGGCAAGGTCGTCGCCCAGGCCCTGCCGCGCGAGGACGTCCAGCGCTTCCACGACTACGGCGTGCGGATCTACCACCCCAACTTCGAGGTCTGGGACAAGCGCCTGTTCGAGCTGTACTGCCCCGGCAAGGAGCGCTACGTCGGCCGCGACGAGTGGCACCGGCGCATCCTCGACTCCACCGAGGTGTTCGGCCCGGAGAACGTGATCCCCAACTTCGTCGCCGGGGTCGAGATGGCGCAGCCCTTCGGCTTCACCACCGTCGACGAGGCCATCGCCTCCACCCGGGAGGGCCTGCGCTTCTTCATGTCCCACGGCGTGGTGCCCCGCTTCACCACCTGGTGCCCCGAACCCACCACTCCGCTCGGCAAGGCCAACCCCCAGGGCGCCCCGCTGGAGTACCACATCCGCCTGCTCCAGGCCTACCGCGCCACCTTGGAGGAGTTCGGCCTCTCCTCCCCGCCCGGCTACGGCCCGGCCGGCCCCGGCAAGGCCGTCTTCTCGGTCAGCTCCTTCATGGACTCGCTGCCCGGCTGAGCCCCCGGCGCACGCCGCCCCCGGCCGACATGACGAGACGTCAGGATGATGCCGGGGGCCGTCGGACCGCCGCGAGGAGGAGGCGGACCCCGCCGATCGGCGCGTAGGTGGGGGTACGAACAGCGTGTTAGCTTCCCGCCATGGGATTACGTGGGGCTCGTGGGGTGGCGGCGCGGTCGGCGATCGAGGGGATGCGGGAGCTCGCCGGGGAGGGGTTGACGGCGCCGGAGGTGTTCCGGCGGGCGGACGAACTGCTGCGCCCGGTGCTGGAGTTCGACGCGGTGTGCTGGCACACGGCGGATCCGGCGACCGGTTTGGTGAACTCGGTGCAGAGCGAGGACCTCAGTCTGACGGCGTACGAGCACGCCGTCAGGCTGGAGGTCTGGGAGGACGACCTGGCGACCTTCCCGAAGATCCGGCACAGCGGGGCGCAGGCGGAGACGCTGAGCCGGGCGACCAAGGGGCGCCCGCAGGAGAGCGTGCGGTTCCGGGAGCAGATAGCGCCGGCCGGATTCGGGGACGAGCTGCGGGCGGTGTTCGACGCGACGGGCGGGATGTGGGGGTGCGCGGCGTTCATGCGGGCCCCGGACCGCGGCCCCTACCTGGGGCGCCAGCGCGAGCTCGCCGGCGCCGCCGCCCGCCACCTGGGCAACGCGCTGCGGGCGTGCCACGTTCCGGCCGGCGCGCCGGACCAGGAGGGCGCGGGGCCCGCGGTCCTGCTGCTCGACCGGCGCAACCGGCTGCGGGCGATGTCCGGCCCGGCCGAGGACCTGCTCGACCGGCTGGCCGACCCCACCCCCACCTCGCTCAGCGTCCCGACCTCCGTGGCGATGGCCGCCGAGCACGCCCGCCGGGCGGCGCACGGGCTGGCCGCGCCGCAGACACCGGTGCGGGTCCGCACCCGGGACGAGCGCTGGTACCTGCTGCACGGATCGGCGCTGCGCGGTGACGCGGCGGCCGACGAGGTGACGGTGGTGGCCACGCCCGCCTCGCCGGCCGAGGTGATGCCGCTCTACCTGGCCGCGTACGGGCTGACCGCCCGCGAGCAGGAGGTGGCGCTGCTGCTGGTGCGCGGCAGCGACACCCGGGACGTGGCCCGGCTGCTCGCGATGACGCCGTACACGGTGCAGGACCACCTGAAGTCGGTGTTCACCAAGACCGGGGTGGGCAGCCGGCAGGAGCTGATCGCGCGGATCATGCTCGGCGGGGGGCGCTGCTGACCCGGGGCCCCGCGCCCCAGGCGCGCGCCCCGCCGTACGCCCCCAGGAATCTGGGATGGCCGCGACCCCGCCGCGAACGTGAAGATTTCCCCACGGGGGATTCACGTCATGCACATGACGGCTCGCAGTGCACCCATTTCCAGCGGAGGAGCACCCTCATGAGCTCGCGCACCCGGCGCACCGCCTTCACCTCAGGAGTCGCCGCGCTGGTCGCGGTGACCGGGCTCGGCCTCGGCGCCGCGCCCGCACACGCCGACACCACACCGCCGACCGCCACCTGTGACCCCGCCCGCGACTACCTGTGGGAGGACATCGCCTCCGCCCGGGTCGAACCGACCGTCACCGACTTCCTCGCGGTCGCGATCACCCCCGGCACCACCGGCAGTTACACCAAGACCCTCAGCGAGGTCGACTCGGTGAGCACCACGATCAACACCAGCACCGAGGTGAGCGCCGAATTCAAGGCGATCTTCGCCAAGGTGAGCGTCAAGGTCGGCTTCTCCGTGGCCAACACCAAATCGACCACCCGCACCACCACCGTCACCGACACCGTGAACTTCAACAGCCCCGGCTACTACGGCCTCTACCGCGGCACCCGGAAGGTCACCGGCGAGTGGGTCCGCTACATCTGTGCCCGCAGCGGGAACACGGGCTACTGGATCAACACCAGCCCGAACGGCCCCGGCACCTTCACCACCTTCGACGTCCCGGAGCAGGGCACCGTCTCCTGCGCCTACCCGGAGCCGGCCGGCACCCTGCGCGCGGCCGCCCGGGCGCGACTCGTCTGCTGATGCCCAGGATCGCGGAAACGACCCAACCCATTTGCTGCGAAAGCGAGTCCACCATGCCCGAACCGCACCCTCGACGCTCCCGGGCCCGACGCCCGCTGAACGTCCTCGGCACGGCGGCCGCCGTCGGCGCCCTGCTGTTCACCGCCTCCCCCGCCGCCCTGGCCGCCCCCACGTCGGCCACCGCACTCGCCGCGGACCCGGAGAGCGAGTACCCCTGCGACCCCGGCCTCTACCGCATCAACACCGCCGGGGCCGACCGGCCGCTGACCGTCGCCCTCTCCTCCGGGAACCACGGCTCGGTCATCCAGTACTTCTGGGGCGACGAGTCGAACCAGAAGTGGCAGGTCTGTCGCAAGCACGCCTCCGACGGCCGCGAGCTGGTGTACTTCCGCGACAGCTGGCGCGGTTGGTGCATGGTCGTCGACCGCTGGGGAAAGGACGACGGCAACTGGATCATCACGGTCGGCTGCGGCGACGTCGTCCCCGAGAACCAGGCGTTCTGGATGGCGAAGGTTCCGGGCAGCAACCGCTTCGCCCTCCAGAACGTGAACTCCGGCAAGTGGGTCGCCGCCCAGAACCACAGCGACGGCCTGGGCTACCAGATCGTCCAGGACAGCCGACCGGACCTGTTCTACCTACAGGCCGTCTGACCGCACGGCACACCACGAGGAACGCCCGTCGTGCCAGGCCGGACAGCCCCGGCCGGGCACGGCGGGTCCGGGGCGCCGATCCGCCGGCCCCGGGGCACACGTCCAAAAATACCGGGTGGGGTATCCTGAAAGAACTGGCCGCCCCATCCGGGGGTGCGACGTGAGGAGTAGCGCGATGTGTCGACGAACCACCTGCCGGACGTGTGGCAAGGCAAGCTACGCGGGGTGCGGCATGCACGTCGAGCAGGTGCTCGCCGGGGTGCCCAAGTCCGGCCGCTGCGCCTGCGACCGGACGAAGGGCAAGGGCGGCGGCTTCCTGGCGAGGCTGCTCGGGCGCCGCTGAGGCACGACCGGCCGGGCACCCTACCGTCCCGCGCAAACGACCCGATAAGATGACTGGCGGTGTGCCGGGAAGTCTGGTCGGCTCGGGGGACGACTGCAGCGCTCGGGCGGCGGCGACCCCGATCGTCGTGATGGGTCGTTTCCGCAAATGCGCGCCGTGGGGATCGTTCTGGTTCTGGTGGTTCTGGCCACGAGCGTGGCCACCTTCGCCCAGCGGTTGCGGGTGCCCGCGCCCTCCCTGCTGGTCCTGGTCGGCCTCGCGGTCGCGATGGTCCCGGGCGTGCCCGCGCTGCACGTACCGCCGCAGGCCATCGCCCTGGTGGTGCTCCCGCCCCTGCTCTACTCCTCCGCCGAGGAACTGTCGCTGCGTGATCTGCGCACGGTGTGGCGCCCGGTGACGATCCTCTCCTTCGGCCTGGTCTTCGCCTCCGCCGCCGCCGTGGGCTTCGTCGCCGTCGCCGTCGCCGGGCTCCCGCCCGCGATGGCGTTCGTGCTGGGGGCCGTCCTGTCCAGCACCGACCCGGTGGCCGTCACCGCGCTCGGCCGCCGGCTGGCGCTGCCGGGGCGCGTCCAGGTGCTGGTGCAGGCCGAGAGCCTGTTCAACGACGCCACCT
The DNA here is from genome assembly GCF_042732255.1 of Kitasatospora sp. NPDC059803. Classification (NCBI taxonomy): domain Bacteria; kingdom Bacillati; phylum Actinomycetota; class Actinomycetes; order Kitasatosporales; family Streptomycetaceae; genus Kitasatospora; species Kitasatospora sp. NPDC059803. The sequence continues at coordinate 9,651 of NZ_JBHWIJ010000152.1, forward strand.
CGCTGGTGCTGTTCAAGGTCGCCGTCGGCGTCGCCGTGGCCGTGGGCGGCACGGTGGACCTGCCGGCGGCGGGCGGCGAGCTCCTGCTGCTCGGCGGGGGCGGCAGCCTGGTCGGCGCCGCCGTGGCCGGCCTGGTGTGGCTGATCCGGCGCCGCACCGCCGACCCCGTCCTGGAGACGGTGATAGCCCTGGTCACCCCGTACGCGGCGTACGTGCTCGCGGAGTCCGCGCACACCTCCGGGGTGACCTCGGTCGTGGTCGCCGGCGTCCTGCTCGGACGCTCCGGCCACCGCCTCACCGACGCCCGCATCCGGCTCCAACTGCACGCCGTCTCCGCGGTGGTGGTGTTCCTGCTGGAGAGCGTCGTGTTCAGCATCGTCGGCCTGCAACTGCCCGCCCTGGTCCGGGACCTGCCGGCCGGCACCGGCTGGTGGCCGCTCCAGGCGCTCGCGCTGGCGGCCGTGCTGATCGCCGTCCGCGTGCTGTGGACGCTGCCGCTGACCCGCGGGGTCAAGCCCTCCCGCGGCCGGCTGTCCTGGCGGGTCGCCGGGGTCGTCACCTGGGCCGGCACCCGGGGCGTCATGCCGCTGGCGGCGGCCCTGTCCATCCCGCTGCTCACCGCGGACGGCAACCGGATCCCCGGGCGCCCGCTCGTCCTGGTACTGACCACGGCGGTGGTCGTCCTCACCCTGGTCGTGCAGGGCCTGACCCTCGCCGCCGTGGTCCACCGCTCCGGGCTCGCCCTGGAGCCCGAGCACACCGCCCGCGAGGAGGACGACGCCCGCGACGCCCTCAACCGCGCCGCCCTCGACCACGTCGACCACCTCGCCGCCCTGGAGGTCATGCCCGACACCGCGATCGACCGGGTCCGGCGCGGCCTCGCCGCCCGCCTCGACCGCACCCCCGAGACCCCCGACGGCACCACCGCCGACGCCGCCTACCGTCAACTCCGGCGCGAGGTCATCACCGTGCAGAACGCCCGGCTGCACCGCCTCTACGAGGAACACCTCATCAGCGACACCACCCTGCGCCGCCTCCAGCGCGACCTCGACCTGGAGCAGGCCGGACTCGGGCGGGTCTGACCGGCCTGACCCGGCCGGCCGTGACGGCTTGCGGCCCCCGGTCTTCCGCACCCCCGCACCGCAGGTCAGACTGTCGCGAGCAGTCCGACGCAGCACCGAACGGGGGCCACATGGCACAGGGCAGGAAGAAGCAGAAGCGGCCACTGAGCGCGGCGGCCGCCGCCGCCCAGCGGCCGAAGAGCGCCAAGCGGAAGCCCCGGAAGGACAAGCCGCTCGCGCCCCGCACCATCCGCCGGGCGGCGGTCCTGGTCGCGGTGCTCGCCCCGCTGCTGCTCGTCGGCCTGATGGCGCTCGCCGTGGACCCGGACTACTCCGCCCTGTTCACGGTCCTCGCCGTGCTGGTGCTCATCGCCTCGCTGGGCGGGCTGATGGTGGTCCGGGCCGCCGGCTGGGTGCTCTGGCCCGGCGTCCTGCTGGGGGTCCTGCTGCTGGCCCTGCCACCCACCACCATCCGGGCGGAGATACTCGCGCACCGCGGGGAGCGGACCGAGGTCGTCGTCACCGAGGCCCACAGCTCGAAGGACCGCAGCGGCCGGATCAGCTGGTCCTGCGCGATCCGCCGCGCGGACGGGAAGCCGCTGCCGCACCCCAAGTTCCAGGGCTCGGGCTGCTCCGGGTCGTCCTCCGCCGGCACCACCACCACCGTCCTCGTCGACCCCGAAGGCTGGGCCCCGCCGGCCGGCACCGACCTGGACTTCTCCTTCCTCCGCGGCGGCGTCTACGCCCTGGGCGGCCTCAGCCTGCTCTGGGCCCTGCTCGTCACCGCCGCCGCCCGCCGCAGCCTCCGGGACTCCCGCGCCGCAGCGCCCGCCTGACGGTTCAGGTTCAGGAAGGCGGGCGGGCGGGCGGTCAGGCCGTGCTGCTCTGCGGCACGGTGTAGAGGAACTCCTCGATCCGGTCGATCAGGCCGCCCTCGAACCGGAAGTACACGACGGTCGGGACCTCCTGGACGACCCCGTCGGCCGACAGCAGGTGGATGACGTGCTGCTGGAGCACCTCGTCCGGCTTCTCGAACTGGCGGAGGACCTCGAACCGCAGCGACTCGACACCGGCGGCGAAGGCCTTGAAGTGCACGAGCCGCTCGTCGATCGCCTGCTCGTCCTTGCCGTCGTTCTGCCACACCGTGGCCTTCTCGGTGCACAGCGCCCGGAAGCCGGCGAAGTCGTTCGCCTCCAGCCGCCGCAGACCCGAGATGACCGTCTCGCCGATGCTCTGTGCCATGCCGAACTCCTGTGTCCGTCGGGTCGAATGCGGGGATGGTGCTGCGGTGCTGAGGTGGCGCGGTGGTGCTCTCAGCGGGGAAGCAGGCCGAGGTGGCGCAGGTCGGTGACGTACTTGCGGACGAGGGCCGCCGACAGGTGCGGGATGTCCTGGTCGGGGCCGACCTTGGCGGCCCGCACGGCGGCCCGGAACCCGGCGGCGGGGATCACCGACCCGGGGACGGCCTCCCCGGGCCGCGCGAAGGCGCGCAGCAGGGGCAGCAGTGAGTGCTGGCGCTGCTTCTCCGGCAGGGCGCGCAGCGCGGTGGTGATCCGGGCGAGCCAGTCGTCGTAGTCGTCGACCCGCCGGATCGGGTGGCCGGCCTCGATGAGCCAGTCGACGAAGGTGTCCAGGCAGACGCCGTCGTCGTGCGGGTTCAGCGCGTTGAAGGTCCGGTAGCCCTCGGTGGCCCGCGCGCCCAGCGCGGTGACGGCCTCGGCGGTGAAGTCGACCGGCAGGCCCTCGTAGTGGGCGCGCCCGCCGCCCCGGTAGAAGGAGCCCGGGGCGATGCCGGTGGCGAGCAGGCTGAGCAGCAGGCGGGTGAACACGTCGGGCACGTTCAGCTGCCCCCGGTACCTGCCGTGCGCGAGGATCATGTCCGACCGCAGGGTGACGACCGGCAGTCCGCACAGGTCGTGGGCCTCGCGGAGCAGCACCTCGCCGGCCCATTTGCTGGTCGCGTACCCGTGCGCGTACCCGTCGGATCCGGGCGCGGATCCGCCGCCGGAGCCCCGGCCGAGGTGCCGCACCGGGCTGGTGGCGCGGATGTCGCCGTCCTCGTCGAGGGCCGCGGCCGCGGCGCCGGCCACCACGGCGACGGTGGACACGTAGGTGACGGGCTTGAGCCGGGTGGTGAGTGCCAGCCGGATCAGTTCGGCCGTGCCGACGACGTTGGGCCCGAACAGCTGGTCGTAGGGCAGCACGTGGTTGACCAGGGCGGCCGGGTGGACGATCAGGTCCACGGTGTCCGCCAGCCGCTGCCAGGTGTCCTCGGCCAGGCCCAGCCGCTGCTCGCCGATGTCGCCCGCCAGCACCTCCAGCGTCCCGTCGGCCAACTCCCGGTACCGCCGGAGCAGTTCGTCGTCGTCGCTGTCGAAGGCGGCCTCCAGCCGCTTCGCCGCGACGGCGGCGTCGGCGCCGCGGACCACGCAGACCAGCCTGCCGCCCGCGGGCGCCAGCCGTTCCAGCCACTCCAGGCACAGGAAGCGGCCGAGGTAGCCGGTGGCCCCGGTGAGCAGGACGGTACGGACGGCGCCGTCGGGGCGGGGCAGCGTCGGGGCGGCGGCGAGCGTCGCCGCGTCGAGGAACCTGTCCAGGGTGAGGTCGCCGGCGCGGGCCTCGGCGGCGTGCTCGCCGTGGACGGAGGCGGCAGTGGGCCGCGCGGCGCCGGAGCGGCGCCGCTCCTCGATGTAACCCGCCACCCGCGCCAGGTCGTTGGCCGGGCTGATCACCACCCCGACCGGGACCTCGACCTGGAAGATCTCCGTCATGAGGGCGGCGAAGGACAGCGCGGACAGCGAGTCCCCGCCCAGGTCGGTGAAGTGCGCGTCGGCGCTCAACTCGGCGCCCGCGCAGCCCAGCAGCGCCTGGGCGGCCCGGCCGACCGTGTCCAGCACCGGCTGGTCGGGCCCGGCCCGGCGCAGGTCGTGCAACCGGCGCTCCTGCCCGTCGGCGAGTTCGGCGTAGAGCCGTTCCAGGGCCTCGCCGTAGCGCTCCCGGAGCCGGGGGCGCAGCGGTTTGTGGCTGTCGGCGAGCAGGCCGTTCGCGGCGCTGAAGGGTTCGGTCTCGATCAGGATGTCGCGCGGGATCTCGTAGGAGTTGAGCTCGGCCTCCTTGGCGATCCGCTGGAGCGACTCGACGAGCAGCGGTTTGAGCGACTCGGTGTCCCCGCCGGCCCTGGCCAGCGCGTCCGGGGCGGGGACGACCACGGCGAGCGGGTAGGCGCGCTCGCTGTTGCCGTACACGAAGACCTGCCGGATCAGCGGGCTGGCGACGAAGGCGGTCTCCAGGCGGGAGACGGCCACGAACTCGCCCTGGGAGAGCTTCAGGACGTCCTTGGTGCGACCGACGTAGACCAGCCGGTCCGGCCCGGTCTCGGCCATGATGTCGCCGGTCCGGTAGTAGCCGTCCGCGTCGAAGATCTCGGCGGTGAGTTCGGGCCGCTTGTAGTAGCCGGGGATGGCGGTGGCGGTCTTGAGCAGCAGTTCCCCGCGCGGGTGCGGCGAGTCGGTCCGGAAGTAGCCGAGTTCCGGGACGTCGACCAGCTTGTAGTCGATGACCGGCGGGCGCTGCACCACCGAGTCGAGCAGCACCCCGCCGGCCTCGGTGGAGCCGTAGCCGGTGTACAGGTGGAAGCCCAGGCAGGACTCGACGAAGGCCGCCACCTCGGCGGAGAGCGGGGCGGTGCCGCAGAAGGCCTTGGTGACGCGCCCGCCCAGGACGTTCTCCCGCAGGTCGGTCTTGACCGCCGTGTCGACGTCGCCGGGTTCGCCGGAGCGCCGGTCCAGTTCGCTGCGGTACCGCTGGAAGAGCAGGTCGCAGATGCGCGGGACCATGGTCAGCTCGGTGGGGCGGACCAGGGCGATGTCGTCGAGCAGGGTGGACAGGTCGCTCCTGGCGGTGAAGTGGCCGACGCCGCCCCGGGAGAGCGAGCCCATCAGCGCCCAGTGGCCGGCGAGGTGGCTCTGCGGCATGTAGTGGACGCTGACCGGGGGTGCGTCCTCCGCGCCGTAGCTGAAGCCGTTCCACGCGGTGCGGACCAGCCGCTGGGGGTACACCGCCCCCTTCGGGGTCCCGGTGCTGCCGGAGGTGTAGATGAGCAGCGCCAACGGGTCGTCACCCGGGGCGGCGACGAACAGGGGCGCGGGCGGCAGGCCGGCTCCGGCGTCGATCACGGCGGCCAGCGGGTCGACGGCCACCGGGCGGCCGGCCCCGGCCAGGCGCCGCCGGGCGGATGCGAGGGCGTCGCGCTGCTCGGCGACGTCGGGGCGGTAGTCGAACACGATCACGCGCCGGATCGAGGGCGCCCCGAGGACGGCTTCGACGGCGGTGTCTAGCCGCTCGATGCTCGCCGCGAGGGCGCGCGGTTCGGTCTCCGCGACGATCGGCGCCAGCTGGGACAGCGGCGCGCTGGACTGCAACGGCACGACCACCACGCCCGCGTGGAGGCACGCGAGGTCGAGTGTGGCGTAGTCGGTGCTGGTGAAGCCCAGGATGCAGAGCCGGTCGCCGGCGCTCAGCGGGTGGTCCGGGTGGTGGTGCCACTCGGTGGCGACGGCGCGTACCCGGGCCCACAGTTCGCGGTAGCTGACGGTCTCGAAGCCGGGCAGCAGGCGCCCGGTCACGGGCTCCCGGGTGCGTTCGCCGAGGGCGGGGCGGTCGCCGTAGCCCTCCATGATGGCCGCCATGGCCTCGGCGAGTCCCTTGTCCGGATCACGCACGGCCGCGGTGATCGCCTCCAGTGGTTCGGCCATGCTGAGCCCTCCCTTAGCGTCCGGCTGATGTCCAGCGCCGGCTGATGTCTGGCGTCCGGTTGATGTCGACGTGCGAACTGGGGCCGGCCAGAGCCCTCGCCCGCCCGTCGGGCCCGGGCGGCGGTTCCGGCCGGCGGGCGTCTCACCAGGCGACCGGCAGCGCGTCCGCTCCGCGGATGAGGCGTTCCGTCCGCCAGGTCACCTGGTCGGCCGGCACGGCGAGGTGCAGGCCGGGCAGGCGGCGCACCAGGGAGTCCAGGACGACGCGCAGTTCCATCCTGGCCAGCGCCGCGCCGAGGCAGTGGTGGATGCCGTGCCCGAAGGTGACGTGCGGGACGATCCCCCGGTGGAAGTCGATCTCCTCGGGGCGGTCGAACACCTCCGGATCCCGGTTGGCCAGGGAGAACTCGGTGACGACCGCGTCGCCGGCGCGGACGGTCTGCCCGCCCAGTTCCACGTCCTCGGTGGCGATCCGGGTGAAGCCGGCGGTGGCGCTGATCGGGATGATCCGGGAGAGCTCCTCGACCGCGTCGGGGATCAGGCCGGGATCGGCGACAAGCTCGCGCCACAGCTCGGGCCTGGTCAGCAGCGTGTAGACGAAGTTGCCGATCTGGTTGGCGGTGGCCTCCTGGCCGGCGGACAGCAGGCTGACCCCGAGGCTGACCAACTCCTCCTCGGTGAGCCGGTTCTCCTCGTCCTCCACGGCGACCAGTTCGCCGAGCAGGTCGCTGGTGGGCTCGACGCGGCGCTCGGCGACCAGGCCGGCGAGGTAGTCGTTGAGGTGTCCGCGGTCCCGCGCGGAGCGGGCCGGGTCGGAGAGCATGAGCAGGCCGTCCACCCAGGCGTTGAACCGGTCGCGGTCCTCGACGGGCACGCCGAGCAGTTCGCAGATCATCGTGATCGGCAGCGGCCAGGTCAGCATCTGGGTCAGGTCGGCGGGCGAGCCCGTGGCGATCATGGTGTCGAGCAGTTCGTCGACGATCTGCTGGGCGCGCGGGCGCATCGCCTCGACCCGGCGCACGGTGAAGGGGTTGGCGACCCTGCGCCGCAGCCGGCTGTGCTCCGGCGGGTCCATGCTCAGCATCGAGGTGCGGGGCAGGCCGGCCGAGACGATCCGGGGCACGTCCTCGCCGGCGGCGGCGGCCCGGCTGAACCGGGGGTCGGCCAGCACCGTCCTGACGTCGGCGTGGCGGCTGACCAGCCAGGCGTCGCCGCCGTAGGGCAGGCTCACCCGCAGCACCGGCTGCTCGCTGCAGGCCTCGGCCAGCTTCGGGTCCACGTCGAGCTGCTCGGCCGGACCGAACGGATAGGCCCGCGGCCCTTCTTCTGTCGCGGTCATCGTGTCAGTCCTTCCAGTCCTGGCGGGCGGTCACAGGGACGCGCTCTTGCCGCCGTCGATGACGAGGTTGCTGCCGGTGATCCACGAGGCGCGCCGGGAGACCAGGAAGCCGACGGCCTCGGCGATGTCCTCGGTCTGGCCGATCCGCCCGAGCGGGACCTCGTCGGCCCAGTCCCCCTCCGATTCCATGCCGAGATAGTGGACGATCTTCTCGCGTGCCTCATCCGCCCCAGGAGTCATCACGTTTCCCGGGGAGATCGCGACGACCCGGATTCCGTCCGGTGCCAACTCGACCGCGAGACCCTTGCTGTACACCTCCAGCGCGGATTTCGCGGCGGCGTAGTGCAGGATCATCGGGTAGGAGGAAATGGTCGCGATGGAGGAGAGGTGCACGATGACCCCGCCGCCCGCCGCGCGCATGGACGGCACGAGTGCGGCATTGAGCCGGACGGCGGCCAGGAAATTGATGTCGACCGTGTACTGCCAGTCGTTCTCGATTTCCAGCGCGGTCTGGAAGGCCCGGCAGCCGCCCGCGTTGTTGACCACGATGTCGACCCCGCCGAGGGAGTCCAGCGCGGCGTCGGCGAACGCCCGCACCCCGGCCGGCGAGCTGAGGTCTGCCTGGATGAACTTGGCCGCGGACGGGGTGTGTTCGGTGGGGTTGCGGGCGGAGGTGACGACGGTGGCGCCGGCGTCGAGCAGGTGCTGCACGATCGCGGCGCCGATGCCCCGGCTGCCGCCGGTGACCACGGCCCGCTTGCCGTCCAAGTCATGGGAAATCTGCGCGGTAAGGCGACTCTCGCTCACCCTGGGTTCCGCCACCTTTCGTTCCTGGGAAATTCCTTTCCGCGGCACTGGTCGGCAAGGGAATCAATTCTCCAGTTGCGACCCAGAAGGCGACGCGGAACCACCTGCACCACTATCCGTGATCTCCCGGACACGGTCAACATGATTGTGTCGATGCGGTGGATCGCCTGAGGCAATGCAGCACGGACAAGAGCACCCGCTGGACGCCGCGATCAACAGGGTCGATAATCGTGCGTTACCCATGTGCATCCGGCCACACCATTTTCCGCGCGACCCGGCGGCGATTCGCCGGAGCGGCGGAGAGGGCGCACACGGAATGTTCACACCATGAGTGCCGAGAACTCGGGAGAAAAGCATGTCCAGCTTGGACGAGCCGTTCGTCGTGGGTGATCTGACGGTCCCCAACCGCATCGTGATGGCCCCGATGACCAGGATGCAGTCCCCCGGCGGCGTGCCGGGCGAGGAGGTGGCCGAGTACTACGCCCGCCGGGCCGCCCACCAGGTCGGACTGATCATCACCGAGGGCACCTACGTCGACCGCGCCGCCGCCCGCGCGTACGACCACGTGCCCCACTTCCACGGCGAACAGGCGCTGGCCGGCTGGGCCCGCGTGGTGCAGCGGGTGCACGAGGCCGGCGGCCGGATCATCCCGCAGCTGTGGCACACCGGGGTCGTGCGCACCGGGACGGAGCCGCCCGCCGAAGGCCCGTCCGGGATCGGCCTGGACGGCGCCCCGGCCGGGCGGGCCATGACCCAGCAGGACGTCGACGACACGGTGGCCGCCTTCGCCGAGGCCGCGGCGACCGCCGAGCGGCTCGGGTTCGACGGCATCGAACTGCACGGCGCGCACGGCTACCTGATCGACGACTTCCTGTGGAGCGGCACCAACCGGCGCACCGACCGCTACGGCGGCGACCCGGCCTCCCGCGCCCGCTTCGGCGCCGAGATCGTGCAGGCCGTCCGCGCGGTCGTCAGCCCGGGCTTCCCGGTCTTCTTCCGGTTCTCCCAGTGGAAGGTCGGCAACTACGGGGCCCGCATCGCGCAGAGCCCGGCCGAGCTGGAGCAGCTGCTGACCCCGCTGGCCGACGCCGGGGTCGACGCGTTCCACGGCTCCACCCGGCGCTACTGGCAGCCCGAGTTCGACGGCAGCGACCTCAACCTGGCCGGCTGGGCGCGCAAGCTCACCGGCAAGGCCGCCGTGACGGTCGGCTCGGTCGGCCTGGACCAGCAGTACGGCGAGGGCGAGTTCGCCCAGGGCTACACCAGCCAGGCCGGCGTGACCGGCATCGACGAACTGCTGGCCCGCCTCAAGCGCGACGAGTTCGACCTCGTCGCCGTCGGCCGCACCCTGCTCGCCAACCCGGACTGGGCCGCCAAGGCGCTGCGCGGCAACCTCGCCCGGACCGTCCCGTACGACCCGGCGGTGCTCACCAGCCTGGCCTGAC
>NZ_JBHWIJ010000153.1:0-19044 GCF_042732255.1 Kitasatospora sp. NPDC059803
TGCGCGTGCTGGGGTTGGTGGTCTCGGCCGTCTTCCTTTTTGTTGTTGTTTTTTTCCTACCCCCCCATCGATTTTTTCTGGGTGGGCGCCGGCTCTCGCGATGGAGCATGGGCGACGCGGGGTCCGGGGGCGTCAGGGGGGTGTCAGGAGTGGGGCGGTGATCGTTGGGATGTCGTCAAGAGTGGTCGAGGTCCGGGGTGGGGTCGGGTGAGGTGGGTGGGTGCCGAGTCCTCCGTTGCCTGATGTGCCTGGTCCCACTGGTGGTTACCGCAATGCGCCTACCGGGGTGCCGCCGTACGGCGGGCCGGCGGTGCCGCAGCTGCCGGCTCTGGACGGGACGCTGGTGGTCGACTTCGCGTTGGTGGGCAAGGCCGGGGCGGATGCGGGGCGGGCGGCCGACGGCATGGCTGCTGCCTGGACGGCGCTGAGTTCTGCGGCCCTGTCCGGCGCGGCGCCCTGGGGGGATGATCCGGCGCTCGGGCAGGGCTTCGACCAGGTCTTCGCCCAGCCGCGGGACGATCTGCTGAAGGCGGTGCAGGCGCTGCCGGACACCTTGCGCAAGCTGGCCGATGCCCTAGGCGCCACTCGCAGCACGTTCGAGAAGGCCGACGAGCATGCCACGGAACTCGCCTGGACGTTCCCGGTGCCCGGTAGCGGCGGCGCGTGATGGCGGTCGACGCCCCCAACGCCTCGCTGCCGGACGGGTTGCAGAACCTGCTGATGATCCTGGTGGGGAACAAGTGGCCCACGGGGAACGAGAGTGCGCTGCGGGCCGAGGCGGATGCCTGGACCGAGGCGGCGAAGTCGATCCGTGCCTGTGTCCTGGACCTGGCGGACGCCAAGTCCCAGCTCGACCAGGGTCTGAGCGGTGCCACCAGGGACGCGTTCGACGCCTATCTGGCCAGGCTCGCCGTCGCCGACGACGCCGCGCTGCCGCTCATCGCCCAGTGCTGCGACGCCGCCGCCGACGCGCTGCACAACCTGGCGAACCAGATCGAGACCCTGCGCATCGAGATCATCGGTGCGCTGGTGGTCCTGGCCGTTCAACTGGCCATCGACGCAGCGTTGTTCCTCTTCGGCGGGGCCGAGGCGGCGCCCGTGGAGATAGCCTTCACCAGGGCCCTGGTGTGGGCCTTCCTGCGCAAGGCGCTGATCAGTGCGGTGACCCGGGTCGCCGAGTCGGTGCTGGCCCAGGTGGGCTTCGACCTGCTGGCCCAGGTGATCGAGCTGGGCCAGGGCCACCGCACGTCGATCGACGGCGGCGAGCTGGGCACGGCCGCCATCAACGGGGCGGTGGGCGGCGCGGTCGGTGTCGGTGCCGGGTGGCTGGGCAAGGGGCTGGGCAAGGGGCTCGGGAAGGGCTTCACCTCGCTGACCGGCAAGGAGGCCGGCGCGTTCGCCAAGGGCGCGGCCGGGCTGGTCTGGAACACCGGCTACGGGGCGCTGACCGGGATGGCCGAAGGCGCGGCGCAGGATGCGGTGTTCGGGTTGTCGGGCGACTACGTCTCCGGCGCGGCCAACGGCGCGTTCGCCGGGGCGTGGGGGTGGCGGCACGGGGTGATGAACCCCGGGAACAAGTTCTCCATCTCGCCGGGCGACCACATCGAGGGCTGGCTGAACGGCCGGCTGGAGGGCCCGCGCCCACCGCGCGGCGGTACGACGGGGGACGGCACGCCAGGGGGCGGCCCGTCGGAGATCGAGCTCGTCCCGGTCGGAGACCTGCCCCATGAGCTGCCGCCGCTGCCGCCGCAGGACACGGACCTCTCGGGCCTGTTCCACGAGATGGGCCACTTCCCGGCCCCCGTCGGCGACTTCAGGCCGACGCACGGCGGCACCTCGGTTCCACACCGCCCGCAGCCGAGGACCGTCTCCGACATCGTCCTGGAGGAGCTCAGCCCGGGCGTGCGCCAGCCCTCCTGATGGGGGATCAGGAGGGCTGGTGTCGGTGCGGGGGGCCGGGCGGGGTGTTACCGGCTGCCTGCCGGGGCGAGGGGGGCCAGGGGGCCGGGGTAGAGGTATTCCTTCGCCGGGATCGTGGTGCCGTGGGCCCAGGCGTCGAAGAAGCCCTTGAGGTCCTTGCCGGAGACCTTGGCGGCGAGGGCCTCGAACTGGGGGAAGGAAGCGTTGCCGTAGGCGTGGTCGGCGGTCCAGCGCTTGAGGGTGGCGAAGAACGTGTCGTCTCCGACGGTGCGCCGCAGGGCGTGCATCATCAGGGAGCCCTTGAAGTAGAGGGCCGAGGCGAGTTCCTTGCCCTGCCCGGGGTCGTAGAGCTTGGTGGACCAGTACTCCGGCTTGTTCCGGTTCTCCTCGACGCCGGGGGCGTAGAAGCCGGTGTCGAGGTTGCTGCCCTGGTGTTCGTCCCACAGCTGGTTGGCGTACTGGGCGACGCATTCGGCGATGCAGCCGTCGCGCCAGTCGGTGAACGAGACGCTGTCGCCGAACCACTGGTGGGTGATCTCGTGGACCGCCGCGGAGTCCCAGAAGTAGTTGGTGTAGGTGGGCCGGCTCTGGGTCTCCAGGTCCGGCGCGCCGGTGCCCGTCTCCTTGGTCCAGCTGCGGACGATGGCGCCCGCGGAGGAGAACGGGTAGGGGCCGAACTTGGAGGCCAGGAAGGCGATGATCTCGGGCTGCTGGGCCTCGGTCGCCTTGGCCATGTCGTCGATCGGCACGTCCGGGCCGTAGGCGGTGATGACCGGCGTCCCGTCGGGCAGCGCCGAGCGGTGGACGGTGAACTTGTCGATGGCGACGGTGCTGAGGTAGGTCGCCATCGGCTTGTCCTCGCGCCAGCGGAAGGTCGTCGAGCCGTCCTTGCTGGTGGTCTGGCCGGGCCGGCCGTTGCCGATGGCGGTCCAGCCGTCGGGGACGGTCGCGGCGAGCGAGAAGGTGGCCTTGTCGGACGGGTGGTCGTTGGACGGGAACCAGGAGGTCGCCGAGTGCGGCTCGCCCATCGCGTTGACGCCGCCGGACACCAGTTGGTGCCAGCCCTCGGGGTCGGGCTTGCCCGCGTACACCACCCGCACCGCGAAGGTGGCGCCGCCGGCCACCCGGCGGGCGGGCACGATGTCCAGCTTGTGCGTGCCGGAGCGGGAGAACGCCTTGGCCGGAGTGCCGTTCACGGTGACGGAGGTGACCTGGAAGCCCTTGAGGTCCAGGGAGAAGCGGTCCAGCGACTGCAGGGCCCGGGCGGTGACGGTGGTGTCGCCGTTCAACTGGTCGGGGTGCGCCGGGTCGTAGGCGATCCGGACGTCGTAGTTCGCCACGTCGTAGCCGGTGTTGCCGTCCTCGGGGAAGTACGGGTCCCCGATGCCGGCCGCTCCCGCGGGGGCGGCGGTCAGGGCGACGCCGAGGGCGGTGGCGGCGGCCACCAGGGTGACGGCCTTGCGGCGGTGGCGACTCAGCGGTGTGCGCATCTGTGGCTCCTGGGGGCGGGCGGTCAGGACCGGGTGGCGGCGGAGGCGGTGGCCGGGGCGGTGGTGGCAGGAGCGGTGGGGGCGGCGGGCTTGGCGGGGGCGGGCTTGGTGGTGGCGAACTGCCAGACCACGCCGATCATGGCGTTGGTGCTGGTCGCCTGCGTCGCGGGGTCGACGTTGGCGAGGTTGTCGCACGCGCTGTGGATGCAGTCCGAGACGCCGCTGCTGAAGCCGGACGACGGGATGCCCGCGTCCCCGAACGGCTGGCTGTCGGAGCTGTCCAGCGGGATGTCGAAGGTGGCCAGGCCTCGGTCGGTGAACCACTTCTCGAAGGCCTGGAAGGCCGCGGTCTCGTTGTTCTTCGCGTCCTTCACCAGCAGGTACTGCTGGAGGTTCTTGCTGCCCGCCTGGTCGAGGTTGAGGTACAGGTCGATGGCCTTGCGGTCACCGGCGGACAGGTTCTTGACGTAGTCCGCCGAACCGACCATCCCCAGCTCCTCCGCCCCCCACCAGGCGAAGCGCAGGTGCCGCTCGGGCTTCAGCTTGGCCTTGGCCACCTGGAGGGCGGTGGTCAGGACGGCCGCCGAGCCGGAGCCGTTGTCGTTGATCCCCGGGCCCATCGTGACGCTGTCCAGGTGGGCGCCGGTGAGCAGCACGTGGTCGGGGTCGCCGCCCTGCCAGTCGGCGATCAGGTTGTAGCCGTCCTTGCCGTCGTGGGAGAAGCGGCGCAGCTGCGTCTGGAAGCCGGCCCGGTCCAGCGCGTGCTTCATGTAGGCCACCGACTCCGCGTACCCCTTGGTGCCGTGCGCGCGGTTGCCGCCGTTGCGGTCCGCGATCCGCTGCAGGGCCTGGAGGTGCGGCATCACCTCGGCCGCCTCGACGGTGGGCGCGGCGGGGGCGGGCCTGCGCTCGGCGGCCGTCGCCGCGACGGCGGGGACGGTGGACAGCAGCAGGGCGGCCCCGATGACGTGGGCGGCGAGGGACACCAGGCGGCGGGAGGGCATCACGCGGGAGCCTTTCGGAGGCGGGGCCGGGGGGCTTCCCCCGGCGGACTCGACCCACCCTGGTCCGTCGATGTCAGGAACTTGTCGAGAGGCTGTCGGGAACCGGTAGGGGTGCTTCCGGAGGGCGACTTACGATCATCCTCATGTGCGCACATGTCGTGGTCGCCGAGGACGATCCCAAGCAGGCCGACCTGGCCCGCCTGTACCTGGAGCGGGAAGGGCACCGCGTGGTCGTCGTCCACGACGGCCGGGCCGCGCTGGAACAGGCCCGGCGCGGCCCGGCGGACCTCCTGGTCCTCGACGTGATGATGCCCGTCATGGACGGGCTCGACGTCTGCCGCGCCCTGCGCGCCGAATCCGCCCTGCCGGTACTGATGCTGACGGCCCGCACCGCCGAGGAGGACCTGCTGCTCGGCCTCGACCTCGGCGCCGACGACTACCTCACCAAGCCGTACAGCCCGCGCGAGCTCGTCGCCCGGGTCCGGGCCCTGCTGCGCCGCGGGTCCCGGCCGCTGACCCCGGGTGCTCCCGCGCCAGCGGCCGCGCCGCCCACCATGGCACCGCTCCCACCGCCCGCCGCCGCGCCGCCAGCCGTGCTGACCGCCGGGGCCCTCACCATCGACCCCCTGCGCCACGAGGTCACCGCCGACGGACGGCCCGTCAGCTGCACGCCCGGCGAGTTCCGGCTGCTCCAGGTGTTGGCCGCCCAGCCCGGCCGGGTCTTCACCCGGGCCCAGCTGCTGGAGCACCTGCACGGCATCGACCGGTACATCACCACCCGGACCGTCGACACCCACGTGATGAACCTGCGCCGCAAGATCGAGCCCCAACCGCGGCGCCCCACCCGCCTGCTGACGGTCTACGGCATCGGCTACAAGCTCGCGGAGGGGCCGCGCGGTGCGTCGTGACGCTCCGCCGCGCCGCAGCCTGCTGATCCGGCTGCTCGCCCTCTCCGCCCTGGTCTCGCTCTGTTCGATCGCCGCGACGGCCTGGCTGACCGCCCGCACCACGACGGGCGCGATCAGGCAGGAGCAGCGCCAGGTCCTCGCGGACCAGGCCCGGATCTACCACGAACTGCTCGGCTACGCCGCGACCCATCCCGACTGGACGGGCGCGGAGAGCACCGTGCGGCGGCTCGCCGCCGAGACCGGGCAGCGCATCCTGCTGACCACTCCGCGCTTCGAGCCGGTCGTCGACTCCGCGGCCGCCGCACCCGGGTCACCGCCGTCGGCCGCCACCGCACCCGGGTCACCGCCCCCGGCCGCCACGCCGTCGGCGCCGCCCCCGGGCGCCGCCGACCGGACGGTGCTGCCCCGGACGCCCACCACCACCGTCGACCCGCTCTCCGTCGACCTCGCCATGCTGCCCGACGCCCCGGCCGACCGGATCGACGCCCGCGCCGTGGGCCCGTTCCGGCTGACGACCGCCGAGCGCGCGGCCATGGAGGAGGCCGCGCGGGACCGGGCCGGCTGCCTGCGGTCGGAACTGGGCGTCGAGGCGACCGTCACCGACGACGCCGTCGGCCGCCCCGTGGTGAGCGTCCCCGGTGGCCGGCCGCTCGGCGTGCGCTGCGCGCCCCCGCTGGTGCTGGACGCCCCGACCCGCACCGAGAGCGCCGCCCTCGCCGACCTCACCGCGCTCGTCAACGCCTGCCTGGAGCGCCAGCAGATCCGGCCCGTGACGCTGTCCCTGGGGCTGCAGTGGGCCCCGGCCCGCGACCGGGAGCAGGAGCAGGTGATCTCCGCCTGCCTCGCCAACTCCCGCCGGCAGCAGCTCGTCCGGTACGTGGCGCCGCCCGTGCTGCTGTTCGTCGGCGCGCCCGCCGGCGCGGCGGACCAGGCCCCCGCGCTGTCCGCCCCGCACCGCGGGCGGGTCGCCGAGGTCGCCGCGCTGGTGCTGGTGGTCACCGTGGCGATCACCACGATCGTCGGCCTGCGGCTCTCCCGGCCGCTGAACGCGCTCACCCGCGCCGCCCGGCGGATGGCCGACGGGGACCTCTCCGCCCGGGTGTCCGCGACCGGCCGCGACGAGATCGCCGGACTCGCCGCCGCCTTCAACGCCATGGCGCAGCGCCGCGAACAGCTGGAGGAGCTGCGCCGGGCGATGGTCGGCGACATCGCGCACGAGCTGCGCACCCCGCTCAGCAACATCCGGGGCTGGCTGGAGGCCGTCGAGGACGGCGTCGTCACCGCCGACGGCGCCCTGACGAGTTCGCTGCTGGAGGAGGCCCTGCAACTCCAGCACCTGATCGACGACCTGCGGGACCTCGCCGACGCCGACGCCGGTGAACTGGCCCTGCACCGCGAGCCCGTGGACGTCGAGGACCTGCTGGCCCAGGTCGCCACCGCGCACGGCGCCCGGGCACAGGCGTCGGGCGTGGCCCTGGTCGTCGACACCGCCTCGACGACCACGGCCGGGTACGAGGTGTCCGCCGACCCGGTGCGCCTGCGGCAGTTGGTGGGCAACCTGGTCGCCAACGCCGTCCGGCACACCCCGGCGGGCGGCACGGTCACCCTGCGGACCCGCCCGGAGGCCGACGCCCTGCTGATCGAGGTCGCCGACACCGGCGGCGGCATCGCCGAGGCGGACCTGCCGTTGGTGTTCGAACGCTTCTGGCGGGCCGACAAGTCCCGCAACCGGCAGAGCGGCGGCAGCGGTCTGGGCCTCGCCATCGTCCGCAAGCTCGCCGAGCTCCACGGCGGCGGCGTCCACGCGGCCAGCAGCCCCGGCGCGGGGTCGGTGTTCACCGTGCGCCTGCCGGCTCCGGCGGCCGCCGGGTACGGGGGCTGAGCGGGCCGATAGCTAAATCATCGACATATGTTTGCCATTGATCTATGCTCACGGTCATGGCTAACCGTCAACTACAGGAGCCGACCCGGCTCGTGCTCACCGCGCTCGCCGATGCCCCGCGGCACGGCTACGCGATCGTCCAGGAAGTCCTGGCCATCTCCGACGGCCGGACCAAGCTGCTCACCGGCACGCTCTACACCGCGCTGGACCGGCTCCTCCAGCAGGGGCTGATCCGGATCGACCACGAGGAGGTCGTCGGTGGCCGGATGCGGCGCACCTTCGCCCTCACCGAGGACGGCCGGGACGTCCTGGGCGCGGAGACGGCGCGGCTGCGGGCCGGAGTCGTCGAGGCCGAGCGCAGGCTCGCGCTCGGGCGGGGTCCGCGCCTCGGGGCGCTCCGGCTGAGCGGCGGTGCGGCATGACCGCGCAGCAGGCCGGGGCGCTGCCCGGCAGGCTCCCGCTGATCGGCATCTACCCCGCCGCCTACCGGGCCTCGCACGGTGAGGAGATCGCCGCCGTCTTCGCCGAGTCCGTCGAGGGCGCCGACCGGCGCACCGTGCTGCGCGAATGGGTCACCCTGGCCGCGCACGCCGCCCGGCTGCGGACCCGGCTCAGCTCCGGCGACCCCGCGGGCCGGGCGCTCGCCGGCGCCGCGCCGTACCTGCTGGCCGGCGGGGCGGCGCTGGCCTTCGTCCAGCTGCTGATGGGCCTCTTCATCAGGGAGCCGCACTCCGAACTGATGGGCCTGCACACCGCGGCCGCGTCCGCGGTGGGCGTGGTGCAGACCGTCCCCTGGCTCCTCGCGCTGCTCGGCGCCGGCCTCGGGCACTGGGGCGCCACCCGCGTCCTGGTGCTGGTCGGCGTCCTCGCCCGGATCGGCGCCGCGGTCGGCTATTTCGTCCACCCGGCCGGGGTGCTCTTCCTGTCCCTCTACCAGCTGCCTCTCTGGCTCCTGCTCGGGGTGCCGCTGCTCATCGCCCCGCCCGACGGCGTCGACCAGCGCGTCCGCGCCCGGGTCGGGACGGTCGTCGCGGCGGGTGCCATCGTGCTGCCGATGAGCGCGCTCGTCCTCGCCTGGCCCTGGCGCGAGTTGGAGGACTACTCCGAGATCATCTTCCCGCGCAGCACCCAGATGCTGCTCGACGCGTCGTCGGCCTGGCCCGCCGTGGTGATGGCGATCGCCTTCTTCGTCCACTTCGCCGCCCGCCGGCCCGACCGGCCGCGCGCCGTCGGAGTGGCGCTGGCCGCCCTCCCCTGGGCGGTCATGCTCCCCGCGCCCTACTACTGGGCGCTGCCGCGCGACCTCGCCGACCTCGGGCGCAACCTCGCGGTCGTGGTCGGTCTGCTGGCTGTCGCCGCCACCCTCGCCGCGTTCAGCCGCACCCTGGCCGCCTCCCGGAACCCGGAGCCGGTCGAGCCGGCCTGACCGCGCAGGCGGTGCCCCGAACTGACCGCCGGTGTCGGGCCGGCCGGTCCGAGGATCCCCGAGTCCCTTCTTCCGGAAGGGGCTCGGGGATCTTTCGGCGTCGGTCCTCGGCGGTCGGGCGGTCCGTCCTCGGCGATCGGCGATCGGTGCGCGGTGATCGGTGCGCGGTGGCCGGTCCTCAGCGGTCGGCGGAGAAGCCGTTGATGACGCTCAGGGCGCCGAAGCCGCCGTCCGCGCAGACCGGTTGGAGCTGGACGTCGCCGACGATCTGGAAGAGCTTCTCGGCCGGGTCGGCGGCCGTGGGGTTGCAGACGGGCTGGCCGACGCAGTGGTGGATGGCGGCCACGCCGTCGCCGGTGACGGCGGGGGAGGCGGTGGTGCAGAAGGTCACCACGCCGATCTTCGCGGGGTTCGGCCCGTCGGGGTCGTGCAGCTTCCACGTGCCGGAGGTGGTGGAGTCGGCGACGTTGCCGCCGCACTGCCCCGCGGCGGCGGCGGCGGGTGCGGCGGGCGGCGGTCCGGGATGCGCCGGCGCGGTGCGCGGGAGGGCGTACGGGGCGCGGGAGCCGCGACTGGGGAAGCGCTGTGCACCGCTTGACCGGGGGGCGCCGGGGAGGGCGAGGGGCGCCGGGGAAGGGGCGCCGGGGGCGCCCTGGGAGAGGGGCGCCGGGGAAGGCGGGCGGATCAGGTGGTCGAGCCTCTTCGGAGGTGCTGGAGGCAGTCGGCGATCTCGGCGGGGGTGGAGGGGCCGAGGGCGTCGGCGAGGCGGCCGTGGTGGAGGAAGACGACGCTGTCCGCGCACGCGGCGGCTTCCGGGTCGGTGGTGACGAGGACCGCCGTGAGGTCGAGGGCGCGGACCGCGCGGCGGAGTGAGGCGCCGATGGCGCGGGCGAGTTCGGGCGAGTCGTCGTGGCCGGGGGTGTCGACCAGCAGCAGGCGCGGGGAGCCGGCCAGCAGCCGGGCCAGCATGGCGTTGTGCTGCTGGACCCGGCCCAGCCTCCGGAGCGGCCGCCGCCAGAGCCACAGTCGGGTGACCCGGCTGATCTGCCAGGCCTGGCGGCGGCCGAGTGCGGAAACACCCGGGTCGACGAATTCACGAACCGTCACATTCGGGTGGACGGGCTCGTGTTGGCCCCAGAGCGCACCGACGGAACCCCGTCCACCGTCGGCCCAGTGGACCGTTCCGGTGGACGGGGTGGTGACGCCGGCCATGCACTCCAGGAGTGCTGTGGTGCTGGCGCGTTCGTCTCCCATGACGGCACAGAAGCGGCCTTTTCGTACGCCGAGTGAGAACTCGCGCAGGACCGCTGTGGGACCGTTCGTGCCCGGGTGGATTTTCGACACGTTTTCCAGCGTGACGGCACAGTCTGGGGCGGCTTCCCGCTCAGCTGGTCCACCTCCCATCATGAATCCGCTCCCAGGCTTCCGTAAATGATGCGTGCGGCGACAAGGCATCGTGCGTGCATGCCCAGAACCTACTCGCTCGTAATGGGTTTAGGCCATGCTGCCCGCATCCGTATGTATGGTGCACTTTCCTAGACCATCCGTGTCGGATCCAGATCGCTCCTCGGGGCGTGTTGCGGGTTCGTTACTTCGGGAATCGTCGGTATAGGGCGAATTGTCAGACGAGTGGATCCCCACGAAGAAGCGCCCCGCCCAGGGGGGTCAGGGTGTGGTGCACTTTGTTGAGCGACCGCAGGGTGGTGATAAGGCCGGCCGCCCGCAGGACGGCGGTGTGCTGGCTCGCGGCGGCGGTGGAGATGCCCACCAGCTCGCCGACTTCGGTGGTGGTGCAGGTGGTCGTCAGCACCTGGAGGACGGCCGCCCGGGTGCGCCCCAGCAGGGCGCCCAGGGCCTGGTCGCCGTCGGGCGCCGGGTCCCACAGGTTCTCCCGGTCGCGCGGGACGGGGATCGGGTAGAGCAGCAGCAGGGGCCGGTCGCCCTGCTGTTCGACCAGGATCGGAGACCGGGAGAACAGGAACAGCGACGGTGCTATCTCCAGGCCGGTCGACTCCAGTTTGATGTCGTGCCCCGTCCCGGGGACCTCCAGCACCGGGGGGCGCCAGCGGATCGCCGGGTGCAGGGTGCTGAGCAACTGGTCGACGCCGCCGCTCATCATGATCTGGGCCCGGGCGTTCCGGTCGACTTCGAGCAGGGTCGACACCTGGTTCCAGTACGGCTCCACGGCGATCCGGTGGAATGTCTCCAGATCGCGCAGGACCCGCGGTCGGAATTCGTTCCCGGATCCGGCTGCGGAGGAATTTTCGAGAATTCGGTAGAGATCCGGGAAAGGGCGGACGGTGCGGGCGAGTTCGGCCAGCGCCCGGCCGTCCCGTTCACCCGCGACCCGTCGTCGCCAGGAATGGAAGACGGGGCCTCCGCCGCCCGTCGCGAAGGTTTCGAGGGCGCACAGCGCCTCTCTCATCGGATCCAGATGGGCGGCCGACGATACTTTGGCCAGGCTCGCCGGACTGAAGAATATGCGTCGCATTGCTGTTTTCCCCCTTGAAGTTCCGATGCTGTCGCGATCGGAGGTCATCGGTCTCAGGCCGGCATCGCTGCCGCTTCGATCACGCCCTCGGTCGCACAGTTCGGTCCGTCGGGGAGAATGGGGTAGAAGAGCGTCGGTCCGTCGGCAATGGTGTGGTCGTCCACCAGGACCGGGGAATCGGGTGCCAGGAAGTAGGACGGCGCAATGGTCAGCCCGACCTCCTCCAGTTGCACGTCCTCGTTCTGTCCGGGTATCTCCAGCGAGCAGGTGGAGAGCCGGACGGTCGGGTGAAGAGTGCTCAGCAGACTGCGGGCGCCGCAGTCCTGGAGGATTTCCAGCCGCTTCTTCCGGTCGCTCTGAACGGTGAGGGAGATCACGTCCCAGTGCGGGGCGACCATGATGCGGTAGAAGGACTCCAGGTCCCGGAGCAGGCGCAGGTCGGCGCCGTTCCCGGAGTGCCGGGCGCGCCGGACCATGGTGTCCATGTCGGGGAACGGGCGGATGGTCCGGGCGAGTTCGACGAGCCGCTGGGTGGAGCCGAGCCGGTGGGTGGGACCCAGCCGGCGGGCCGGTCCGACGGGACGGGTTTTATGCCATCGGAGCCGGCGTTTCGCCTGGCGGTGCCGGGAAGAGAGCAGGTCCAGGGCGAAGAGTGATTCGCTGACCCAGTCCGGGGTCGGCATGATACGCGTTCTCAACAGGCTTGCCGACGTGAAGTGCAGACGTGGCACGAGTCCCCCATGAATGCCGTTGATGTAGGCGGGTCGGGAGCCGGGATCCACGGTGAGGTGGATGGTCGATCGTGCGTGACCGCAAGTTCGACATGGCCATGCCCGTTCCCGTACCGACTACGCTACGTGGCGCTTTAGGGGGGTGACAGTCGAGTCTTCGCCAGTTCGAAGGTGCAGTTCTCTGCACCTGATCCGGATAGCGGACTCGACTCGGTTCGACCGCCCCCTGACGGGTCGTGCGACCCGTGGGGCGGGTGGGGTGAGAGGGGTCTGTGGGGCCGGAGTCGCGCCGGACGTGGGTCCGCGCTCTCGGCCTACCTGCCAAGAGCGCGGAAGTTCCTCAGGCGCGGATTCGATCTGCTCGTCAGATCGTGATAAGCACGTTGATCAGAACACCAACGGCGACCACCGCGAGGACGACCCAGGGCCACATCGGGCGTTCCTTAGTGGGCTTCCAGCCGCTCGAATCGGGCATGACTGCTCCTGGCTTGTATTGGTACGGGGAGATTTACGGCCGGGCCCCCCGGAAGACGGGGGACCCAACGAGGGGCCCGGCCAAGGGAATCGGTGGGGGAACTGTTAGTGCCCTGTTCACCGATTCCGGTCTGTGGTCACCGTGCGCTCGCTGGGAGCCTCAACGGTGACGCTGGTTCGGAAGCCCAGTCATCACGGGTAGTCGTGGTGGTCGAGGCAGGTCTGGCGCAGTTCCTTGATGCGGTCGTTCTGCTCACCGATGTATCCGACCACGGTGCGCACCGCACCCTTCTCGCGGATGTCGGCGTTGCGCATCTTGTCGGCGGTCGACTGGATCGCATTGCGGAGCTTGTCGTCCCCGGCCTGCTTGGCCAGCCCGTCGAGCTCGTCGGCCCGTGCCCGCATCTTCTTGCGGGCCTCCTCCACGTTGTCCGGGAACGGATCGGTGAAGGTCTTGCCGAAGATCTTCGCGCACAGCTCGATCCGGTCGGCGGCCTTGGTACTGACCTGGCAGGCGGACGTTCCGGCGCCGACCAGGAGGACGGCGGCCAGGGTCAGCACGACCGTCCTGCTCCGCCGGTGTCCGGGTTCGGCCCCGTGGCTCCTGCGCATCGGGTACATGCTTCCTCCCTGGGTCCCGTGGGATCCGATGATCTTCTGCCCGTCGTCCCGGCGTTGGTTCCGCCTTCGATGACTCCATCCTGAACCCGGGCGCCGCCGATTTCATGGGGGCTTACTTCCGATCCGAGGTGCAGTTCTCTGCACCTTTCTTCGTGCACGTGATCGCCTGTGCTGGGCGTTTTCGCACCGGCTTAAAGACGTGGTGGGCGGCGGGTGGCGCCATGGAGGCTGAGGTCCGTACGGCCGGGACGGCATGCGGTGGCCGGGGTTCCGCCCCAAGGCCGTAGTGCACGGACAGCGCAGGGGAGAGAGGGACGACGATGGGCCCAGCACGGACACTCGCGGAGAAGCTGTGGGAGCGCCACGTCGTGGCGTCCCGGCCCGGCGGACCGGACCTCCTCTACATCGACCTCCACCTCACCCACGAGGCCACCTCCCCGCAGGCCTTCGACGGGCTGCGGCTGGCCGGCCGCAGCGTCCGGCGGCCGGGGCTGACCCTGGCGCTGGAGGACCACAACGTCGCCACCACGGCGACCGCGGTGCTCGACCCGGTCAGCCTGGTCCAACTGGACACGCTGCGCCGCAACTGCGCCGAACAGGGCGTCGAGCTCTACTCGGTCGGCCACCGGCGGCAGGGGATCGTGCACGTCGTCGGACCCGAACTCGGCCTGGTGCAGCCCGGCATGACGATCGTCTGCGGGGACAGCCACACCGCCACGCACGGCGCGTTCGGCGCGCTCGCCTTCGGCATCGGCACCAGCGACGTGGAGCACGTCCTGGCCACCCAGTGCCTGGAGATCGGCCGGCCGCGCACCCTGGCCGTCGAGTTCACCGGCCAACTCCCCCCGGAGGTCGGGGCGAAGGAGATGATCCTCGCGCTGATCGCCCGGATCGGGGCCAACGGGGCGCAGGGCCACCTCATCGAGTACCGGGGCGACGCGGTGCGCGGGCTCTCCATGGAGGCCCGGATGACGCTCTGCAACATGAGCATCGAGGCCGGCGCCCGGGCCGGGATCGTCGCACCCGACGAGACCACCCTGGAGTACCTGCGCGGCCGTCCGCACGCCCCCGCCGGGGCGGACTGGGACGCCGCCGTCGCCGACTGGTCGACCCTGGCCACCGACCCCGGCGCCGTGTTCGACCGGACGGTCGTGCTCGACGTGGGCGGGCTCACCCCGCTCGTCACCTGGGGCACCAACCCCGCCCAGACCGTGCCGCTCGCCGCCGCCGTGCCCGACCCGCAGACCTTCGCCGACCCGCTCGAACGCGCCTCCGCGCAGAAGGCGCTGGCCTACATGGGCCTGCGGCCCGGAACCTCGATGCGGGACCTCGCGATCGACGTCGTCTTCGTCGGCTCCTGCACCAACGGCCGGATCGAGGACCTGCGCTCCGCGGCCGGGGTGCTGCGCGGGCGCACCGTCGCCGCCGGCACCCGGATGCTGGTCGTCCCCGGCTCGATGCAGGTGCGGGCCGAGGCCGAGGCGGAGGGGCTGCACGAGGTCTTCGCGGCCGCCGGCGCCGAGTGGCGGCTGCCCGGCTGCTCGATGTGCCTGGGGATGAACACCGACCGTCTTGAGGGTGTCGAGCGCTGCGCCTCCACCTCGAACCGTAACTTCGAAGGCCGCCAAGGGGCGCGGGCCCGCACCCACCTGGTGTCGCCCGCGGTCGCCGCCGCGACGGCGGTGGCCGGGCGGCTCGCGGCCCCGGCCGACCTGGCCTGACAGCGCCGGCCCGGCCGGAGAGAGGACAGCTGAGTATGGAACCCTTCGTCGAACACCACGGTCGCGCGGTCGCCCTGCGCCGCGACGACGTCGACACCGACCAGATCCTGCCCGCGGAGTTCTGCAAGCGGGTCACCAAGAGCGGCTACGAGGACGCGCTGTTCGCCCGCTGGCGCGCCGAGGACGGCTTCGTCCTGGAGCAGCCGCGCCACGCGGGCGCGACGGTCCTGCTGGCCGGCCGGGACTTCGGCATCGGCAGCTCCCGCGAGCACGCCGTCTGGGCGCTGCGCGACTGGGGGTTCCGCGCCGTCGTCGCCACCGGCTTCGGCGACATCTTCCGCCGCAACGCCCTCAACAACGGGCTCGTCCCGGTCGACCTGCCGACGCCCGTGGTCGAGGAGCTGATGGACCTCGCGGAGTCCGCCGAGGGCCTGCGGCTCACCGTGGACCTGCGGGCCGGCCTGCTGCGCCGGCCGGGCGGCGAGCACCCGTTCACGGTCGACGCGCGGGCCCGGGCCCGGCTGCTCGAAGGGCAGGACGTGATCGCGGAGACCCTGCTCAGGACCGGGGACATCGAGGCGTACGAGGCGGGCCGCCCGTCCTGGCTGCCCGAGATCCCGCGCGGCGCCTTCGACCTGGCCGAACAGCGGCTCCAGGGCGAAGCGCCGCTCCAGACCGAACAGCGGCTGCGGACCGACGCCGCGGGAGTGAGCCGATGAGCGCCACCACGCACCATGACACCCCGGCCCGCCGCGCCCTGGGCGCCGAGCGGGTCGCCGGACTGCCCGGCGGGGGGCTGGCCGCGCTGCTGCTGGAGGGGCTGCCGCCGGACACCGTCGACCTCGCGGTCGGCACCCCGGCCTACCCCGACACGCCGCCCGGGCTGGTCGAGGCGGCGGTGGCCGCGCTGCGGGCCGGCGTCCACCAGTACCAGGACCCGGCCGGGCTGGCGCTGCTGCGCGAGCGGATCGCCGCGGCCCTGCCCGGCGCCCCCGACCCGGGCTCCGAGATCACCGTCACCGTCGGCGGCAGCGAGGGGCTGGCCGTCGCCCTGCTCTCGTTCGTCGACCCCGGCGACGAGGTGATCGTGTTCGAGCCCTTCTACGAGAACTTCCTCAGCGCCATCGCCCTCACCGGCGCCCGCCCGCGCCCGGTCCGGCTGCGGGAGCCCGACTGGAGCGTCGACCCGGACGAGCTGGCCGCGGCCTTCGGGCCGCGCACCCGCGCCGTCATCGTGAACAGCCCGGCCAACCCGACCGGCGTCGTCCTGGAGCGCGGCACCCTCGACCTGCTCGCCGAGCTGTGCCGGCGCTGGGGCACCGTGGTGATCTCGGACGAGGTGTACGCCGGGTACATCTACGAGTCGGCCGGCTACCGCTCGGTCGCCGAGATCGAGGGCCTGGCCGACCGGTCCGTGGTGGTCGGCAGCCTCTCCAAGAGCCATGCGATCAGCGGCTGGCGGCTCGGCTTCCTGCGCGCGGCGCCGGAGCTCACCGCCCTGCTGCGCAAGGTGCACGTGGCCACCACCGGCGGCGCGGCGGCCGCGCTCCAGCACGCCGCCGCCAACGCGGACCTGCTGCTGCCGGAGCGCTGGGACCACGCGGCGGGGATGCGCGAGCGGCGCGACCGGACGGTGGCCCTGCTGCGGGACGCCGGCTTCGACTTCACGCCCCCGGCCGGCGGCTGCTACGTGCTGGCCCGGATCGACGGGCTGACCGACGAGCCCAGTCCGCGCTTCATCCGCACGCTGCTCGCCGAGACCGGTGTGCTGGTGGCGCCGGGCACCTCGTTCTTCGTCGATCCGGCCGATGGCGAGCGCTACGTCCGGATCGCCTTCAACCGTCCACTCCAGACCCTCGACACCGCTGCCGAGCGGCTTCGCGCCCGCAGCCCGCAGAAGGGAGTCACTCCGTGACAACCGCCATCAGCATCTCGACCGAAGCGCGGCACGACGGACTGGTCCTCGGGATCACCGCCGAGACCGCGGGGAACCGGCTGGTCGACCTCGGCAAGGAGCAGGGGGAGTTCATCCGCCGGCGGATCACCGAGCACGGCGCGGTCGTGCTCAGCGGCTTCGACTGGCAGGAGTGGCCGGAGCTGGACACCTTCGTCAACGCCGTCGTCGGCCGGCCGCTCGACTACACCGAGCGCTCCTCGCCGCGCACCGAGCTGCACCCCGGGGTGTTCACGGCCACCGACCACCCGGCGACCGAGGAGATCTTCCTCCACACCGAGCAGTCGTACAACCTGAACGTCCCGCGCTACCTGTTCTTCTTCTGCCGCCAGGAGTCGCCGGACGGCGGCGCCAGCCTGCTGGCCGACTGCCGCGCCCTGCACGCCGGGCTGCCCCGGGAGACCGCCGAGCGGTTCGAGCGCGAGGGCTACCTGCTCGTCCGCAACTTCCGCCCCGGCCTGGGCCTTTCCTGGCAGGAGGCGTTCGGCACCAGCGACCCGGACGAGGTCAAGGCCTACTGCGACGCCAACAGCATCGAGCTGGAGTGGCTGGAGCGAAACCACCTGAGGACGCGTCAGCTGCGCTGGGCCGTCGCCACCCACCCGGAGACCGGTGTCCGCTCCTGGTTCAACCACCTGACCTTCTTCCACGCCCGCACCCTGCGCGAGGACGTCGCCGACTTCCTGCTGGAGGAGTACGGCCCGTGGGGGATGCCCACCAACACCTTCTACGCGGACGGCAGCGAGATCCCGGACGAGGTCGTCCGGCAGCTCCAGGCCGCGTACCGGGCGCAGCAGATCGACGTCAACGTGCACACCGGTGAGGTCCTGATCGTGGACAACATCAGCGTGGCGCACGGGCGGGCCCCCTTCGTGCCGCCGCGTGACCTGTTCGTCAGCATGGCCGGGGCGCACGCGTGGTCCGAACTCCGCCCGGTGGAGCGGACGTCGGCGCCCGCGGTGGCGCTGCCGACCCCGCCGCAGTGACCTCGGGCAGTACGACGGCCGATGCCGCCGTGGCCGCGGAGCCGGGCCCTCCGCCGCTGTCCCGCAACCGCGAGTACAACGTGCTGTGGACCGCGAACATGGTCTCCCAGCTGGGGGCGCAGGGCACGCTGATCGCGTACCCGCTGCTGGTGCTCGGGCTCGGCGGCTCCGCCTTCGAGGCCTCGCTGGCCGAGTTCGCGATCGCCGGGTCGCGGGCGCTCGCGGCGCTGCCCTCGGGGGCGCTGGCCGACCGGGTCAGCCGCAAGACGCTGATGCTGGTCTCGGAGTTCGGGCGGGCCGCGGCGCTGGGCGTGCTCGCGCTGCTGGTGGCGATCGGGCACGCGCCGCTGGCGGCCATCGTGGTGGTGGCGGTGGTCGAAGGGGTGTGCACCTCGCTGTTCGGCACCGCCGACCAGGCGCTGCTGCCGAGCGTCGTGCCGTCCTCGCAACTCGCCGACGCCGTGACCCGCAACACCGCCCGCTACTACCTCGCGACCATCGTGGGCCCGGGGATCGGCGGATTCCTGTACGGCGTCCAGCGGTTGCTGCCGTTCGTCGCCCAGGCGGTGACCTCGGCGATCGCCTTCGCCACGCTGCTGTTCCTGCGGCTGCCAGCGCCGCCCGCACCGGCGTCGTCGCCCGAGGGCGAGGGCGAGGGCGAGGGCGAGGGTGCGGACCGGCCCGAGGGGACGTTGCAGGCGATGGCGTCGGGGCTGCGCTGGCTGCGCGGCAACCCGGCGGTGCGGGCCACCGTGCTGTTCGGCACCGCCTTCAACCTGGTGTTCAGCGGCCTGCTGATCGCCGTGGTGGTGATGGCCCAGCAGGACGGGCGGTCCGGTGCCGAGATCGGCGCCATCGGCGCCCTGGTCGGCGCGGGCGGCGTGTCGGGTGCGCTGGCGGCCGGGCGGCTGCGCCGCTCGCTCTCGCCGTTCACGGCGCTCATGGTGCTGACCTGGGCCACCGCCGTGCTGGTGCCGCTGCTCGCGGTGGTGCCGACCGGCTGGCCGTCCGGGCTGGTGCTGGGCGCGGCCGCGTTCCTCGCCCCCACCGCCACCGCCCTGGTGGCGGGTCATCAGATGATGGTCACCCCCGATGAGATGCGCGGCCGGCTGGCCGGCCTGATCGGGGTCTCGATGGGCGCCGGCGCGGCGCTCGGCCCGCTGCTGTGCGGGCTGCTGCTGGAGACGGTGCACGCCGTGCCCACCGTCCTGAGCTGTGCGGCGGCGTTCCTGCTGATCGCACTCGGCGTGGCCGTCACCCCCGCGGTCCGCGCCTTCCCCGCCCTGCCCGACAACCGGGAGCACCCGTCCGGGAGTTGAGGAGGGGGACGCGGAGAGGGGGGGGGGGGCGCCGGGGCCCGCCCCCCGCCGCGGTGAATACAAGAAACGGGCGCCCCACTGACGGGGGGGGTTTATTGTTGGGGGGGGGGGGGTTGA